>NZ_JBFTJR010000046.1:0-43354 GCF_056395525.1 Caulobacter sp. 10L414 | reverse complement strand
GTTCAGGGCGGCGACGATGCGGGCGCGATCGGCGGCCGAGGGTCCGGCGACGCCGGCGTCGGCGGCGACCGACAGGGCCAGCACCGCGGTCTCGCCCTTGCGGCCGGCCGCGGCCGCCGCGTCCAGCAGCGCCAGGCGCGCGGCCGAAGCGTTCGACTTGCCGCCTTCGAAGCCGGCGAAGGTCGCACGGTCCTCGGGGCTCAGCGTCCCGCCCAGCGCCTGCAGCACCACGGCGGCCGGCTGGGCCGGCGACTTGGCCCCGCCGCTCGCGCCCAGTTCCACCAGCCGGTCCAGCGCCTGGTCGGTCGAGCCGCCCGAACTGGCGGCCAAGGCCGCGTCGAACAGCGCCAGGTCCTGGTTGCCGACGCCGGGGATGGCGTCGCCGGTCATCTTGCCCCGGATCGCCTGGGCGGTCTTGACGTCGCCCGCGGTCAGGGCCGCGCGCAGGAACAGGCCCGGATCGGTCAGCGGCGCGTCGGCGGCGACCATGGCCGCGATCAGCGGCGCGGCGGCGCGGGCGGCGGCGGCGAAGTCAGCCCCCGGCTTGGCCGACTTCAGGAACGCCCAGTCGGCGGCTTGCGCGGCGGCCAGATCCGCGGCCGGCGGCGCCAGCAGCGGCCGGGTGGCCGGCGTCGCGGTGGCCGCGGCGGCCTGGATGTCGAGCCCCAGCTTCTTCGACAGGGCGTAGTTGATCCCGGTGCGCAGGTTGGCGCCGCCCGTCGGCGCCGCGCCCGACAGCAGCGCCGGCATCAGCCGGGCGTAGTCGGCGTCCTTGCCCTGCTGCTGGGCCAGGTTGAAGGTCAGCTGGGCCTCGGCCGTCTGGCCGGCCCGCGCCTGGCAGAAGGCCCGCAGCCGCAGCCAGTAGCCCGTCCCGCGATCGGCGCTCAGCGCGTCGGCCACGGCGCAGGCGCGGTCGTCGTCGCCGGCGATCAGGTTGGCCTCGGCCGCGGCCATGGCCAGGGCGGCGTTCTGGTCCAGGCCCGGCGTGCGGTCCATAACCCGCTTGGCGCCGGCCGCCTCGCCCAGGGCGATCAGGGCCAAGGCCCGCGCCCCGCCCATCTCCGGGTCATCGCCCACGCCCGCCGGCGCCCGCGCCCCGGTGGCCAGCACCCGCCGCGCGAAGTCGGCGAAGGCCGGCGACAACGGCTTGGCCCCCAGCTTGGGCAGCGTCTCGCGCATCAGGCCCGGCGAGGCGTCCTTCCACAGGTCGCCCGGCAGGCCGGTGTCGGCGGCGGGGTTCGAGAACAGGTCCGGCGGCGCCAGCGTGCTGACGGCCACCGCGGGGTCCTGGGCGTGGGCCTGCGCCGCGACGGCGAGGACGGAAACGGCGGCGGCGAGCGCCAGCGGGGAACGCGAGGGAAAAGCCATGGTCCCTACTATGGCAAGGAAGCGCGGCAGGCAGAAGACGGCGCGGCGGCCGAACCGGGGCGCGAGCGCGTAACCCCGGTCGGCCATAAAAGCTTGCAGCCCGGCCGCGTTCGGGTTCACTGCCCGAACGTACAGCTTGCCTTTCGCGAGCTTGAGCCCGTGGGGGGCTCCATGCGCCCAGCCGGGCGGGAGTGGTCGAGCCGCGTCGATCATCCATGGGAGACCCCTCCGCATGCCCACCACCGTGTCCGCCGCTCGCACCGCCCTTGCCCCCCTGGCCCGCCTCTGGCTGGGACTGCTCGGGGCGGTCATCCTGGCCGCGGGCCTGTTCTTCCTGATCGGCGGCGGCAAGCTGCTGGCGCTGGGCGGCAGCCCCTACTTCCTGGCCGCCGGCGCGGCGCTGGCCGTGTCGGGCGCGCTGATCTTCCGGGCCAGGACCACGGGGGCGCTGCTGTTCGGCGCGGTCTTCGTGCTGACCATCGTCTGGGCGCTGTGGGAGACGGGCCCGTCGTTCTGGCCTCTGATCTCGCGCCTGCTGGCGCTGAGCGTCGGCGCGGCCGTGGTCGCCTTCTCCTATCCGCTGATGGCGCGGGCCAGCGGCAAGCCGCCGGCCCTGGTTCCGGCCCTGGCGACCGGCGCGGTGCTGGCCCTGGGCGCAGGCGCCGGCTTCACCGCCATGTTCTTTCCCCACCCCACCGTGGCCTTCACCGGCGCGGCCGCCGCCCTTGTCCCCGTCGATCCGGCCAGGGCCCAGAAGAACTGGGAGGCCTATGGCAACACCCCCGGCGCCAGCCGCTTCGTGGCGCTGGACGAGATCACCCGCGACAATGTGAAGGGCCTGAAGGTCGCCTGGACCTACCGCACCGGCGACGTCGCGGCCAGCGACGGCAACGGCGCCGAGGATCAGGACACCCCGCTGCAGGTGGGCGACACGGTCTATATCTGCACGCCGCACAACAACGTCGTCGCGCTGGACGCCGACACCGGCGCCGAGAAGTGGAAGGCCGTCGTCGACGCCCGCGCCTCGGTCTGGATGCGCTGCCGGGGCCTGGCCTATTTCGACGCCGGGGCGCCGCTGGTCCAGCCGACGGCCGCCGGCTCGACACCCGTCCCGGCCGCGACCGTGCCCGAAGGCGCGCCGTGCCGCCGCCGCATCCTGATGAACACCATCAACGCCGTGCTGATGGCCTTCGACGCCGACACCGGCAAAGCCTGCCAGGACTTCGGAACCGCTGGCCGCGTCGACCTGAAGGCCGGCCTCGGCGACGCGCCCGACCCGCAGTACCAGCTGACCGCCGCCCCGACCCTGGCCGGCACGACCGTCGTCGTCGGCGGCCGCATCGCCGACAACGTCCAGGTCGACATGCCCGGCGGCGTGGTGCGCGGCTTCGACGTGATCACCGGCGCCCTGCGCTGGGCCTTCGATCCGGGCGACCCGTCGATCACCGGCACCCCGCCGGCCGGCAAGACCTACGCCCGCTCGACCCCCAATGTCTGGTCGTCGATGTCGTACGACGCCGCCTCCAACACCGTGTTCATGCCGGTGGGCAGCGCCTCGGTCGATCTCTACGGCAAGACCCGCAGCGCGCTCGACCACCGCTACGGCGCCTCGATGCTGGCGCTGGACGCCACGACGGGCCGCGAGAAGTGGGTGTTCCAGACCGTCCGCAACGACCTGTGGGACTTCGACGTGCCGATGCAGCCCAGCTTCATCGACTTCCCCAAGGCCGGCGGCGGCAGCGTTCCGGCCCTGGTCTTCGGCACCAAGGCCGGCCAGCTCTACGTGCTCGACCGCGCCACGGGCCAGCCCCTGACCAAGGTCGAGAACGTGCCGGTCAAGGCCGCCGACATCCCCGGCGAGCCCTACGCCCTGACCCAGCCCCGCTCGACCGGCATGCCGCAGATCGGGGCCCAGACCCTGACCGAGGCCGACATGTGGGGCGCCACGCCCTTCGACCAGCTGCTGTGCCGCATCGCCTTCAAGGGCATGCGCTACGAGGGACTCTACACCGCCCCCGGCACGGACAAGTCGCTGAGCTTCCCCGGCTCCCTGGGCGGCATGAACTGGGGCGGCCTGTCGACCGACCCGACCACCAACACCCTCTTCGTCAACGACATGCGCCTTGGCCTTTGGGTGCGGATGATCCCGCAGGACACCAGCAAGGTCGCAGCCTCGGGCGGCGGCGAGGCGGTCAACACCGGCATGGGCGCCGTGCCGCTGAAAGGCACGCCCTATTCGGTCGACAAGAACCGCTTCCTGTCGGTGCTGGGCATCCCCTGCCAGGCCCCGCCCTACGGCACGATGACCGCCGTCGACATGACGACCCGGAAGATCAAGTGGCAGGTGCCGGTCGGCACGGTGCGCGACACCGGCCCCCTGGGGATCAAGATGGGCCTGCCCATGCCAATCGGCCTGCCCACCCTGGGCGGCAGCCTGGCCACGCAGGGCGGCCTCGTCTTCTTCGCCGGCACGCAGGACTACTACCTGCGGGCCTTCGACTCGGCGACGGGCAAGGAGGTCTGGAAGGCCCGCCTGCCCGTAGGCAGCCAGGGCGGCCCGATGAGCTACCGCTCGCCCAGGACCGGCAAGCAGTACGTGGTGATCACCGCCGGCGGCGCGCGCCAGTCGCCCGACCGCGGCGACTACGTCATCGCCTACGCCCTGAAGTAGGCACGCCCCGGGGCGCCCGCTCCCCGCACCATAGTTGTCGTTCGTCGAATGCTCGGACCTCGACGGACGACAACGGCGCGACGGGCGCCGAATGCTGTTGCGGAAAAACTGTCATCAACCTGTGAAATAGACGCGGCGCTGAAAACAAACGGCGCCGTGGGTAACAGTTCCCTGTGGCGTTTCCGTCTCGGGGGATGCCTTAAGATGCTGCAACGGTCCGCCAGCGCGATCGCGATCGCCGCCTGCCTCATGATCGCCGCCCAGGCCAACGCGGCCGACACCGCCGCGACGACCTCGACCGCGGCCGCCGAAGAGCTCGACGGCGTCGTCGTGGTCGGCAGCGGCCAGACCCGCTCGGTCTCGACCCTCACGCCGGCCAGCCTCGAAGTGCTGCCCCCGGGCACGAGCGTGCAGAAGGCCCTGAACTTCCTGCCGGGCGTCAGCGCCCAGTCGATCGACGCCCTGGGCGTCAACGAGCAGTCGCTGTCGCTGCAGGTGCGCGGCTTCAACACCACCCACCTCGGCTACACGCTGGACGGCATGCCGCTCGGCGACGGCGCCTACAACAACTACAACGGCCTGACGATCAGCCGCGCGCTGATCTCCGAGAACCTCGGCCGCGCGGATCTGGCCACCGGCATCGCCGGCCTGTCGATCCCCTCGACCAGCAACCTCGGCGGCGCGCTGATCTACGTCTCGGCCGATCCCAAGAAAGAGATGGGCCTGTCGCTCAGCCAGAGCTACGGCAGCGAAGACACCTGGCGCACCTTCGCGCGCTTCGACACCGGCGAGCACAACGGCTGGTCGGCCTACCTGTCGGGCCACTACGCCCAGCAGGACCTGTTCGTGAACCAGCCGGTCTACAACAAGTCGACCGGCAAGCAGTTCAACGGCAAGCTGACCTACAAGGGCGAGCGCGGCCAGGTGACGGCCTTCGCCGACATCTCGCGCACCAACCAGGCCGACGACGCCTATCTGTCGAAGGATATGCTGGGTCGCCTGGGCTGGGACTGGGGCGGCTACGCGCCCGACTGGAACGCCTACGTGTCGCGCGCCGCCTGTTCGGTGGCCTCGCTGGCTTCCAAGTGCGTGACCTCGACGGCGCCGGAAAAGCTCAGCGACGTCACCTTCACCAACGGCCAGATCCTGCGCAACGACGACCTGTTCTACATCGCGGCCGACTTCGACATCACCCCGACGCTCAAGGCCCACGGCCAAGTCTACAAGCACGAGAACAAGGGCGCGGGGAACAACTTCATCACCGGCCTGTCCAACCAGGGCACGGCGTCGACGGCCGACGACCTGCCGGTGCAGATCCGCGACACCCGCTACACCATCGACCGTGACGGCGTGATCGCGAGCCTGGCCTGGACCGCCGGCTTCAACCATCTGCAGGCCGGCCTCTGGCTGGAGCAGAACACCAGCAGCGCCGCCCGCTACATCTGGACCAACGTCACCGGCCCGTTCAGCCTGGCGCAGTACCTGAAGGGCCGTCCCGACACCGCCCAGTGGGTGCAGAAGACCGACTGGACCACCCAGCAGTTCTACGTGCAGGACACCATCACCCTGCTGGACGACGCTCTCAGCATCGACTTCGGCTTCAAGAGCACCAACGCCAAGTCGACAGCCACGGCCCTGCCCGGTATCGCCAAGGCGCCGGCGGCGGCCTCGACCCAGTTCGCCAGCGGCTCGCTGAAGGCGTCCGACAGCTTCCTGCCCGAAGCCGGCGCGCGCTGGCGCATCGCGCCCGGCCACGAAGTGTTCGCCAGCTACGCCGAGAACATGGCCATGTTCCAGGGCGGCTTCAAACTGGGCCCGCAGTCGGTCAGCCAGGCCGTCTGGGACGCCCAGGGCAAGTACCTGGAGCCGGAGACCTCCAAGAGCTTCGACGCCGGCTACCGCTATGTGGGTGAAACCCTGCAGGTCTCGATCTCGGCCTATGAGGTCGATTTCGACAACCGCCTGCTGCAGTACAACCCCTGCCCGACCAACCAGCAGCAGAACCCCGGCTGCGGCAACTCCTTCCACAACGCCGGCAGCGTCACCAGCAAGGGCGCCGAGCTTGGCGTGCTGTGGAAGCCGCTGTCGTGGCTGAACTGGTACAACTCGGCCTCGTACAACAAGTCGACCTATGACGAAGACCTGAACTGGTGCTCGGGCGCGACCTGCGTGATCAAGAAGACGGCCGGCAAGCAGCAGGTCGACACGCCCAAGGAGATGTTCGCCAGCGTGGTCAGCGTCAAGCGCGGCCCGTTCTCGGCCTCGCTGCAGGGCAAGTACACCGGCCGTCGCTACTACACCTACACCAACGACCAGAGCTTCGGCGGCTACACCACCTTCGACCTGGGCCTGGCCTACCGGTTCGACCAGGTCGGCGTCATGAAGGGCGCCAAGGCCTCGCTGAACATCACCAACCTGACCGACAAGCGCTACGCGTCGAACTTCGACAGCAGCGTGTTCGCGCCCGACGACGCGACCGGCTCCATCCTGGTGTTCCATTCCTCGGCGCCGCGGCAGATCTTCGCCACCATCGGCTTCGACTTCTAAGGACGGAAGCCTGCGCCTCCCCGCCGTCGCGGGCGGGGAGGCTCTTTCACGAAACATGGCGCCCGCCCCAGGAATAAGCGGAACCCAGGGCGTGGCGGCGGGGGCGCGGGTCGTGTATCGGGGGAACCGACCATGACCGCCGATCTCGTTCCGCCCCGCTATCCAGACCTCCGTGACCGGACCATCGTGCTGGTCGGGCTGATGGGCGTTGGCAAGTCCAGCGTCGGGCGCCGCCTGGCCAACACCCTCGACCTGCCGTTCCGCGACGCCGACAACGAGGTCGAGCGCGCCGCCGGCCGCTCGATCCCCGAGATCTTCGCCGAGATGGGCGAGGAAGCCTTCCGCGACGGCGAGCGCCGGGTCATCGCCCGCCTGCTGGACGAGCCGCCGCACGTGCTGGCCACCGGCGGCGGCGCCTTCGTCAACGCCGAGACCCGCGCCCTGATCAAGGACAAGGCCATCGCCGTCTGGCTGAAGGCGGACCTGGAGCTTCTGGCTCGCCGCGTCGGCCGCAAGGACGGCCGGCCGCTGCTGAAGAACCGCGACCCGATGGATGTCCTGCGCGAGCAGGCCGTGACCCGCTACCCCGCCTACGGCGAGGCCCACCTGACCGTCGAGACCGGCGACACGCCCCACATGGTGGCCGTCGAGGCCGTCATCGCCGCCCTGCAGGGCCGCCTCGCCGCCGCGTCCGCTACCGGAGAGTAAGACCGTGATCAGCACCGTTCCCGTGGGCCTGGGCGATCGCGCCTACGACGTCGTCATCGGCACGGGCCTGATCGACAAGGCCGGCGAGCACGTCCTGCCGTTCCTGGCCAAGCGCAAGCGCTGCGCCGTGGTCACCGACGCCAATGTCGGCGAGCACCATGTCGAGCGCCTGTCGGTGTCGCTGGAGAAGGCCGGCGCCTCGGTCGACGTCATCGTGCTGCCGCCGGGCGAGGAGACCAAGAGCTTCGAGGGCCTGGCGCACCTGTCGGACCAGTTGCTGGCGCTGGGCCTGGAGCGCGGCGACATGATCGTGGCCTTCGGCGGCGGCGTGATCGGCGACCTCGCCGGCTTCGCCGCGGCGATCTTCAAGCGCGGTGTCGACTTCATCCAGATCCCGACCTCGCTGCTGGCCCAGGTCGACAGCTCGGTCGGCGGCAAGACCGCCATCGACACCCCGCGCGGCAAGAACCTGATCGGCGCCTTCCACCAGCCGCGCCTCGTCCTGGCCGACCTCGACGTGCTGGCCACCCTGCCCGCCCGCGAGCTGGCCTGCGGCTATGCCGAGGTCATCAAGTACGGGCTGCTGGGCGACTTCGACTTCTTCGAATGGCTGGAAAAGAACGTCCACGCCGTGCTCGAGCGCGACACCCTGGCCCTGGTCCGCGCCGTCGGCCGCAGCGTCGAGATGAAGGCCGAGATCGTCGCCGAGGACGAGAAGGAGGCCGGCCGCCGCGCGCTCCTGAATCTCGGCCACACCTTCGGCCACGCCATCGAGGCCGAGATGGGTTTCGGCGACGCGCTCAAGCACGGCGAGGCCGTCGGCGTGGGCATGGCCCAGGCCTTCCGCTTCTCGGCCGCCCAGGGTTTGTGCCCCGCGCAGGACGCCGTCCGCGCCGTGGCCGCCATCAAGGCCGCCGGCCTGCCGACCACCCTGGCCGAGGTGCGCAGCCAGCCCTTCGGCGCCGACGCCCTGATCGCCCACATGGGCCAGGACAAGAAGGCCGAGGGCGGCGCCCTGACCTTCGTGCTGGTGCGCGCCATCGGCGATGCGTTCGTGGCCAAGGGCGTCGATCCGGCCCCGCTGCGCGCCTTCCTGGTGAGCGAGGGCGCGGCGGGCTGAGACCCGTCGCCGCCCAGCGAGACAGGCGTTTCATGTCTCCGCTTCCCTAAAGGCCAAGCTTGTTTACGATCGAGCGGAACCGGTCCGCATCCGGCGCGTTGACGACGACGCGCCGTGTTGTCGGCGCAGGGGTCTAGGGGGGAGCCTAGGTGACCGTTTTGGAGGCCGACGCGGTGTCAGCGACGGAGGAGATTGCCGATCTCCGCCGACGGCTGGCCGAAGCGCAGGCCGCTCATGCCGACGAGGTGCGCCGCAACCACGCGTTCAKCCGCATCGCCGCGGCCATCGGCGCGCACCAGAGCCTGGGCGAGACCGTCCAGGCGGTTATCGACGGCGGCGTAGAGCTGATCGGCGCCCAGTTCGGGGCGTTCTTCTACAACGTCGTCGACGAGGACGGCGAAAGCTACATGCTCTACGGCCTGGCCGGGGCGCCGCCCGAGGCGTTCGCCGACTTTCCGATGCCCCGCAAGACGGCGATCTTCGCCCCCACCTTCGACGGCGTGGGCGTGGTGCGGTCCGACGACATCCTGACCGATCCCCGCTATGGCCAGAACGCGCCGCGCAAGGGCATGCCCGAGGGCCACCTGCCCGTGCGCAGCTACCTGGCCTCGCCGGTCAAGACGGTCGACGGCCTGGTGCTGGGCGGCCTGTTCTTCGGCCATCGCGAAACCGGCAAGTTCGACGCCCGCGCCGAAACCCTGATCATCGGCCTGGCCGCCCAGGCCGCCGTCGCCATCGAGCGCAGCCGCGCCGGCGAGGCCGGCCACCGCGAGCTGACCGAACGCCGCCGCACCGAGGAGCGCCTGAAGTTCGCCCTCGATTCCGGCCGCCTGGGCTCGTGGGAGCTGGACGTCGAGACCCGCGCCTACGAGGCCTCCGACATCTGCAAGTCGAACTATGGACGCAAGCCCGACCAAACCTTCGGCTTCGACGACCTGGTGGCCACCATCCACGCCAGCGACCGCGAGCGGATGCTGGCGGCGATGGACGAGGCCATCCGCACCGGCGGCGACTACGACATCGAGTACCGCGTGGTGATCCCCAGCGGCGAGACGCGCTGGGTGCACGCCCGCGGCCGCGCCGCCGTGCGCGACGAGACGCCGGTGATCGGCGGAAGCGTGCGGCGCATGGCCGGGGTGTCGCTGGACGTCACCGAGCGCAAGCGCGCCGAGGAGCGCCAGCGCCTGCTGCTCAACGAACTGAACCACCGCGTGAAGAACACCCTGGTCACCGTCCAGTCGATGGCCGCCCAGACCCTGCGCGCCGCCGACGACCTGCCCGCCTTCCGCGAGGCCTTCGAGGCCCGGCTGATCGCCCTGTCGCAGACCCACAACCTGCTGACCGAACAGAACTGGGAAAGCGCCAGCCTGCGCGAGATCGTCGACGCCGAGCTGGAGGCCTTCGCCGGCCGCGAGCGCCTGGATTTCGACTACGCCCGCGACCTGCGGCTGAACCCCAAGGCCACCGTGGCCATCGGCATGGCCGTGCACGAACTGGCCACCAACGCGGCCAAGTACGGCGCCTTGTCGAACCCGGAGGGCCGGGTCACCGTGGCCTGGTCGATCGAGCCGCCGGAAGCCCCTGGCCGCCTCGTCCTGCGCTGGACCGAGCGCGACGGCCCGACCGTCACCCCGCCGAGCCGTCGCGGCTTCGGCGCCCGCCTTCTCGAAAAGGGCCTCGCCGGCGAGTTGTCCGGCGTGGTCCGTCTCGCCTATGATCAATCAGGCTTGGTCTGCGCCATGACGCTGCCCCTCGCCGCCCTGGAGCCGTGAAACAGATGAAGACCCTCGCCGCCCTGAAGGTACTGGTGGTCGAAGACGAGGCCCTCGTCTCGATGCTGGTCGAGGACATGCTCGGCGATCTCGGCTGCGAGGTCGTGGGTCCCGCCGCCGAGATCGAGGAGGCCCTGCGCCTGGCCGGCTCGGCCGAGATCGACGCGGCCCTGCTCGACGTCAACCTGGGCGGCCGCCCGATCTTCCCCGTCGCCGACGCCCTGAAGGCGCGCGGCGTGCCCTTCGCCTTCGCCAGCGGCTATGGCGAGGCGGGCCTGACCGAACCGCACAAGGGCTCGCCGGTGCTGCAGAAGCCGTTCCGCGAAGCCGACCTGCGCCGCGTGCTCGAAGGCCTCGCCGCCCAGGTCGCCTGAGGCCTCCTCATCCTCTGAGAAACGAAGAACGGGCGGCCTTGCGGCGCGCCCGTTTTTTTATGCCCGTTCGCCGGCCCGGCGCGCACGAAAAAGGGCGGCGGAGAAACTCCGCCGCCCTCGATCGAGCTAGCTCGCGTCGGGATTAGAAGGTCTTGGTGACCGAAATCCAGCCGCGACGGCCCAGCAGGTCGTAGAGGTTCAGAGCCGCGGTGCCCTTGCGGTACAGACCGCTGCCGGCAAGCGGCGCTTCCTCGCCGAACAGGTTCTGGATACCAGCGCGGAAGGTCCAGTCGTCCTTGCGGCGGGTGATCGAGATGTTGTGGTAGGCCGTGAACTCGTTATACAGCTTACGGTAGATCGGCTGGCTGTTCACCACCAGCGAACCCGGGGTCGCCAGGGCGCCCGAAGTGTTGCGGAACGACGAGCAGGCTCCCACTTGCGGCGTCGAGGTGCCACCCGGAGGCGGGGTCGGGGTGAACGTGCAGGTCACGTTGTACGTGGCGTTGGTCGAGGCCAGGTCGGTGCCCAGCACTTCGGTGTCCGAAGCCTTGCCGTACATGTCGACGCCCCAGGCCAGGGTCCAGTCGCCGCGCTCGAAGCGGACGTTGACGCCGCCCGTGAAGTCCGGCTCGGTGGTCGAACCGTTGTAGTCTTCGGCGTCAGCCGCGCCCAGGAGCTCGGTGGTGTCCTCGAGCTGCCAGGTGAACTGGCCGTCGATGATCATCCGGGTCTCGCCGAACTCGTGCTGGTAGCGCACGTTCATGTCGATGCCGCGGTTCTTCTGCGCCGCCACGTTCACGTAGGAGTTGTCGACCTGCGTGACGCCGTAGTTGGTGGCCGACGGCGTGTTGGTGCGGGTGAACAGCGAGCAGTACGGGTTGTTCGGGAAGTCGGTGCGGCTGTAGCACTGGTACAGGATGTTGGCCGCGCCGAAGGTGCGGATTTCGTCCTTCACGTCGTACTCGAAGTAGTCGACCGCAACGCTCAGGTCGATGAACGACGGCGTCCAGATCACGCCGACCATCGAAGCGTCGGAGGTTTCCGGCTTCAGGACGTCACGACCACCGCCGGTCAGCACCAGGGCCGACGGAACGCCGGTGCCGGTGTAGTTTTCCGGAATGCTGGTGCCAGCCGGCAGACCCGGGTGGTTGGTGCCGGCGCAGTTGGCGCGGATGACCGGGTTTTCGTTGTTCTGGTAGTTCACGCAGGGGTCGATCGCCTGGCTTTGGAAGGCCGTGCGAGCGCCGATGAACTGTTCGAACAGCGCCGGGGCGCGGAACGAGGTGCCGTAGCTGCCGCGCAGGCGCAGGGCCGGCACGATCTGCCAGTTCACGCCGACCTTGTAGGTCTCGCTCTGACCGTACGACTCGTAGTCCGAGATGCGGCCCGACAGGTTGACGTTCAGGCTCTGGACCAGCGGCAGCGACTTGAACACCGGGATGTCCAGTTCGCCGTAGGCTTCGCGGACGGTGTCCGAGCCCTTAGTGATGCCGGCCGTGGTGTAGTTGTACATGTTACGAGCCAGGGCGTTTTCGCCCGGGTTGTCGTTGATCTCGTCCTTGCGCCAGGACACGCCGAAGGCCGCGCCCAGCGGGCCGGCCGGCAGGGTGAACAGGTCGCCCGTGATCGAGACTTCCGCCGTCGTCTGGGTGTACTCGGTGGTGCCGCGGTTCCAGCCGAACAGGAACGCGCGCTCCTGGTCGTTGAACTGGCCCGAGACGACGCGCTGCGAGGTCCAGGGGATGCCGGCGCCGCCGTTCAGGTTGGCGCAGCTGAAGCCCGACTTGTTGCCGATGAAGGCCGGGTTGTTGGTGCAGGCGCTGGCGCCCGACACGGCCGTCAGACGGTCGGTGTAGATGAACTGGTTGTTGTATTCGCCGTCCGACTTGGCGCGTTGGACGTAGGCGTCCCAGTGCCAGCCGCCGAGCACCGGCAGTTCGGGCAGTTCGCCCTTGATGCCGATCACGCCGCGCAGGTAGTCGACGTTCTGGTTGGCGAACAGGGTGCGGGCGATGAACACGCTGGTGGTGTAGCCGAAGGGCGTGCCGTTCGGAGCCACGTTGTTCGGGTTCGAGGCCAGCAGGCCGCCCGTGGTCGAGCCCAGGATGCCGTTGTTGGTGCTGGTGACCGTGGCCGGGCCGACGTTCGAGATCTGGTTCGTCTCGGTCTCACGACGCGAGTACATGAACTCGCCGTAGACTTCGGTCTTCGAGGTCAGGTCGAAGCCGCCGGTCAGGAACACGCCGTAACGGGTCATCGGGTTGATGACCTGCTCCTGCGCGTAGAGCGGGGTGTCGAGATAGGTGTCGGCGTTGCGGTAGGTGGTCGGATAGCCGGCGCGGTTCACGCGGGCCATGCCGGCGTACGGCGAGTCGTTGCCGTACTGGGCGGTGCCGTAGTCACGACCCGGCTGGGCGTAGACCAGAACGCGGTTGTTGACGTTGTCGACGACCTGGATGGCGTTGTTGGTGATGTTGCTGCAGAGGTACGAACCGTCGTGCAGGCGCTGGTCGAGGCGGTCGCCGTTGGTCGGGTCGAAGTAGACGTTCTGCGTGCAGCCCAGGTTGTCGCGGTCGCCGCGGGTCAGCGGGTTGCGCTTGTAGTAGTCGCCCGAGATGCCGATGTAGCCGCGGTCGAAGGTCTTGCCCCAGTTGCCGTTGACCTGGAAGCGCTCGCCGCCGCTCTCGAAGGGCTGGTTGCCGTAGACCGTGATGGCGCCGCCATCGACGTTGTCCTTGGTGATGATGTTGACCACGCCGGCGACGGCGTCCGAGCCGTAGACCGACGAAGCGCCGTCCTTCAGGATTTCCTGACGGGCGATGATCGACTGCGGGATCACGGCGAGGTCGACGGGGCCGATGGCGCCCGAGACGCCGGCCGGGCCGACGCGACGGCCGTTCAGCAACACCAGCGTGCGGTTAGCCCCCAGGCCGCGCAGCGAGATGTAGTTGGCGCCCGAGGTGACCTGCTCCTGGCCGTAGGCCAGCGTGCCGATCAGCTGGCTGTTCACCTGGAACGAACCCGAGGCGACCGACGACTGTTGCAGAACTTCCGCAGTATCGATCAGGCCTTCGAGGGTCGCTTGCTCCGAGGTGATGACCTGGATCGGCGAAGCCGAGGTGTACTCGTTGCGACGGATGCGCGAGCCGGTGACGATCAGCTCTTCGACTTCGCTGCCGTCTTCCTTGCTGGCGGTCTGGGTCGCCGGCTGGTTCGGCTTGGCAGGAGAGGTCTGGGCGAACGCCACGGAAGCGCTGGCCAGACCGATGAGGACTGTCGTCCCCAACAGAACGTTACGATTAAGCATCAAGAATTTCCCCCGGGGCGTCTCATAGCGGAATCGCCGTCCCCGATTGCGGCGCGCTAGGGCGCAGCCATGCCGCGCAGCCGGAAACCTAAAAGACGAGTTTGCGACGGCACAACCCGCATTGCGTAACCTACGGCAATCGGGGCCAAGCAGTTACAATTTGGACACAGTTTTGCCCCCGACGTGTCCGCGCGCTCAAAAAGTTTGCGAATGGCGTTCGAGGAACCCTAGTCTCCCCTCGGGGCGCAGGGGGAAGCAAGTTGCCCGGTAATAGCGAAAGCGAGCACGGCGCGAGCGGATTCGTGCCGCGCCCGCGCACATCGCGATCGCCCCTGCGGCAACGAGTAATGAGCATGAGGACCAAGTGACGCCACAATTTCGCAAGCTTTGCCTGGCGGCCGCCGTCAGCTTGATGGCGCTGTCGGGGCCGGCGCTCGCCCATGCCGCGGCCAAGCCGCCGAGCGCGCGAGTCCTGACCCAGCGACCGACCTATTCCAACGTCAGCGTGTCGCCGGACGGCAAGCACATCGTCGCCATCGTGTCCGAGGACGGCAAGGCCAGCTTCGTCGCCGTGTGGGACACCGGCGCCATGGACAAGCAGCCGGTGATGATGGGCGCCGAGGAAGGCTCCACCCTGATGGGCGCCTCGTTCATCAAGAACGACCGCATCCTGATCACCATGCAGAAGCCGTGGACCTTCGGCTCGTACAAGACCCACATCCGCCGCAGCCGCATCACCGACTTCGAGCCGACCCGCGGCGCCAAGAAGATGCTCGACCTGGCCGGCAAGGACGATCCGTCCGTTCGCGCCAGCATCGTCAGCCGCCTGCCGCTCGATCCGCGCAACATCCTCGTCAACGTCGAGGGCGACTACTTCAAGATGGACGTCTACACGGGCGCCCAGGAACGCGTGTACCGCGGCTCGGAAAAGTACGGCTACACCTTCGACTCCAACGGCGAGGTGCGTCTGCGCCGCTCGGTCGATTTCGAGAACGGCCAGATCTACTTCCTGATCGAGCTGAAGAACCCCAAGACCGGCGAGTTCGAGCCCCACTTCAAGTACTTCGGTAAGGACCGCGATCCGGTCGAGGTCGTGGGCTACTCCAAGGATCCCAACATCGTCTACATCTCGGCCTCGCAGGGCCAGGACAAGGTCGGGATCTACACCTACGACATCGCCCAGAAGAAGATCCTGGAGCCGCTGTTCCAGCACAAGATGTTCGAGTCGACCGGCGTCATCCAGTCGATGGCCAAGGACGACTATCTCGACATCGTCGGCTACAGCTACGACGCCGAGCGCACCAACGAGTACTGGGAAAAGGGCTCGGCCCGCGGGGCCCAGCTGGACAGCCTGAACAAGGCGATCCGCGGCCTGACCGGCTCCAAGACCACCCGCGTGCCGTGGATCGACCCGGCTTCGGGCGATCAGGCCAACGTCTCGGTCGTCGACGGCGCGGCCACCGACATCCAGGCCTGGTCCGACGACATGAAGGTGGTCATCGCCGTCAAGTCGGGCCCCAAGCAGCCGCCGGAGTTCTATCTGATCAAGGACGGCAAGTCGTCGCTGTTCGGCAAGAGCCGCGCCTCGATCGACGTCGCCTCGCTGGGCGACACGCGCCTGGTGCAGTACGCCGCGCGTGACGGCCTGCGCATCCCCGGCATCCTGACCACCCCGCCGGCCAGCTTCGGGACCGGTCCGTTCCCGACCATCATCCTGCCCCACGGCGGCCCCTGGGCCCGCGACCACATGGAGTGGGACGTCTCCGGCTGGACCCAGTACTTCGCCTCGCGCGGCTACGCCGTGCTGCAACCCCAGTTCCGCGGCTCGATGGGCTGGGGCCGCAAGCTCTGGACCGCCGGCGACAGCGAGTGGGGCCAGAAGATGCAGGACGACAAGGACGACGGCGCCAAGTGGCTGATCGACGAGAAGATCGCCGATCCCAAGCGCATCGCCATGTTCGGCTATTCCTACGGCGGCTACGCGGCGCTGGCCGCCACCATCCGTCCGAACGGCCTTTATCAGTGCGCGGTGTCGGGCGCCGGCGGCAGCCTGGCCGACATGAAGAAGGCCACGGCCGAAAGCCGCCTGCTGCGTGAGTTCCAGCGTCCGTTCGTGGGCGGCCTCGACGCCATCCAGGCCGCCGGCGAGGCCAAGATCCCGATCTTCCTCTATCACGGCGACCGCGACACGATCGTCGACATCAAGGACTCGCTGCGCTTCATCAACGGCCTCAAGGCGGCCGGCAAGCCGTACAAGTGGCTCGAGATCAAGGACATGGGCCACGGCTACGCGACCATGACCCCCGACATGATGGAGACCCAACTGGTCGAGATCGAAAAGTTCTTCCAGAACGAGTGCAAGCCCGGCGGCCTCTAGCCCCCGGCGGCGAAAGCGAAGGGCGGCCCGCAAGGGCCGCCCTTTTTCGTTCGCGAGATCAGCGCCCCTTGGGCGGCGCCACCGAGAAGTCCATGTCGAACAGCGTGGGAACGTCGCTGATCCTGGCCCGCTCGATGGTCAGCAGCCGGGCCTTGGTCGACGCGCCGCCGTCGGCGCTGAAACCGCCCATCTTGCCGTCGGCGCCCAGCACCCGGTGGCAGGGCACGACGATCGGCCAGGGGTTCTCGCCCAGGGCCTTGCCCACCGCCCGCATGGCGCCGGGCTCGCCCATCGCCTTGGCCACCTGGCCGTAGGTCGAGGTCTCGCCGGGGCGGATGGCCCGGGCGATCTCGTAGACCCGGCGGTTGAAGGGCTGGACCACGGTCAGGTCCAGCGCC
This sequence comes from Caulobacter sp. 10L414, assembly GCF_056395525.1. Classification (NCBI taxonomy): domain Bacteria; kingdom Pseudomonadati; phylum Pseudomonadota; class Alphaproteobacteria; order Caulobacterales; family Caulobacteraceae; genus Caulobacter; species Caulobacter sp. 10L414. Next base: position 26,712 of record NZ_JBFTJR010000046.1, on the reverse strand, counting down.
ACGTCCGACAGGTCGTCGCGCCCGCCGGCTAAGAGGTCGATGATGCGGTCGGCCGCCTCGTCCACCTCCGACGGCGGCGCGGTCTCGACGGCGTCGGGATAGCGCTTGCGCAGCCGCGCCCAGGCCGCCCCGGGCGCGCTCTCGGGCAACTGCACGCCGATCAGTCCGGCCGCGCCCCACGCCAGGCCGCAGCGACCGATCGCCGTCTCGAAAAGCATGAAGCCCTGTCCCATCGCTTAACAGATTAACACCGCTGTTGCCGGACGCGAGGGCCGCCCTCTACCTTTCCACGCCGAAGTTCGGAGATAGCCCTTGCGCCGCACCGCCCTGCTCGCCGCCGCCCTCACCCTCGCCGCCGGTCCGGCCCTGGCCGGCGACATCCTGGTCCACGGCGGGCCGATCCACACCGGCGTCGCCGGCGCGCCCGCCGCCGAGGCGGTGCTGATCCGCGACAGGACCATCGCCTTCGTCGGCCCGCTGGCCGCGGCTCGCGCCAAGGCCGCCAGGGACGTCCGCGACATCGACCTCAAGGGCGGCGCGGCCTATCCCGGCTTCGTCGACGCCCATGCCCACCTGACCGGCATCGGCCTGCGCGAGCTGACCCTCAATCTCGACAAGACCGACTCCGTCGAGGCCCTGGTCGCCGCCGTCCGCGACTACGCCGCGGCCCATCCGGGCGACGCGCCCATCGCCGGGCGCGGCTGGATCGAGACCCACTGGCCCGAGAAGCGCTTTCCCACCCGCGCCGACCTCGACCGCGCGGCGCCGGGCCGGATCATCGTGCTGGGCCGCGCCGACRGCCACGCCGTGGTCGCCTCCAGCGCCGCCCTGGCCAAGGCCGGCCTGACCCGCGACACCCAGGCCCCGGCCGGCGGCCAGATCCTCAAGGACGACAAGGGCGAGCCGACCGGCATGCTGGTCGACCACGCCCAGGCCCTGGTCGAGACCGTGATCCCGCCGCCCTCGCCGGCCCTCAAGCGCCAGGCGCTGGAGACGGCCGGCCAGCTCTACGCCGGGCGCGGCTGGACGGGTCTTGGCAATATGAGCGTCGAGGCGGCCGATCTCGACCAGCTGCGCCAGCTGGCCGCCGAAGGCCGCTTCTCCCTGCGAGTCGACAACTACATGGACCCGTCGAGCGCCGCCGAGGTGCTGAAGACCGGCCCCAGCGCCGACCCGACCGGCCTGATCCGCCTGCGCGGGATCAAGCTCTACATGGACGGCGCCCTGGGCTCGCGCGGGGCGGCGCTGCTGTCGCCCTACAGCGACGCCGAGGGCCTGGGCCTGGTGCTCACCGAGCACGGCCAGGGCCTGGCCCTGATGCAGAAGGCCAAGGCGGTGAACGCCCAGGTCGCCATGCACGCCATCGGCGATCGCGGCAACCGCATGGTGCTGGACTGGTTTGGCGAGACGCTCGCCAAACAGGATGGGAGCTCCGACGCCGGCCGCCGCTGGCGCATCGAGCACGCCCAGGTCGTCGACGCCGCCGACCTGCCGCGCTTTTCGAAGATGGGCGTGGTGGCCTCTATGCAGCCCAGCCACGCCATCGGCGATCTCTATTTCGCGCCCGCACGCCTGGGCAAGGACCGGCTGAAGGGCGCCTACGCCTGGGCCGACATGCTGAAGAGCGGCGCGGTCGTGGCCGCCGGTTCGGACGCGCCCGTCGAGGTCGGCGATCCGCGCATCGAGTTCTACGCCGCTGTCGCCCGCAAGAGCCTGACCGGCTTCTCCAACGCCGACTGGCATCCCGAAGAGGCCGTCACCCGCGAGCAGGCCCTGCGCATGCTGACCTGGGCGCCGGCCTACGCCGCCTTCGCCGACAAGGACCGCGGCACGCTGGAGCCCGGCAAGGCCGCCGACCTCACCGCCTTCGACCGCGACCTGATGACCGTGCCCGAGGCCGAAATCCTCAAAGCCCAGCCGATCCTGACCGTGGTCGACGGCAAGGTGGCGTTCGAGCGGTAGGGGCGGCTACCAGGCCAGCAGCGCCGCCACGTCTCAGAGCCCGGGCCGCTCGAGCAGATCCTCGTCGTCGCGCACTTCCACCGCGCTCGGCTTCGGCAATTCGGCCAATCGCGCGACCAGATCCTGGACCGTGCCCCGCGCCGGATAGATCGTCAGCACGTCGCCCGAACGAACTAGGGTGAGCTCGGTCTCTTCCGCGAACGCCACCTCCTTGGGCAGGCGCACGGCCTGGCTGTTGCCGCTGCGAAAGGTTCGAGTGCTGGACCGGGTCATCCGCGCCTCCACATATGCACCTACATATCCGCCGGAAAGAGGTTCAGTTCCAGGCGTCCCTAGGCCGCGTCCGCCTTCGGGCTCGTCGCCTGTTCGATCGCCGCCAGCAGGTCGGCCAGGTTCAGCGGCTTGGCGACGAAGCCGGTCATGCCGGCGGCGAAGTAGGTCTCGACCTGGTGGGGCATGGCGTTGGCGGTCACCGCGATGATCGGGACGGCCGCCAGGCCGTGCGCGGCCTCGAACGCGCGGATCGCTTCGGCGGCGGCCAGGCCGTTCAGTTCCGGCATCTGGATGTCCATCAGGATCAGGTCGATGGCCGGATCGGCCTCGCAGGCGGCCACCGCCTGGCGGCCGTCGGCGACCAGGGTCAGCTCGACCTCGAACGGCGCCAGCAGGGCCTGCAGCACGGTCTGGTTCACCGGATTGTCCTCGGCCGCCAGGATGCGCAGCGCGCCCTGCGCGATCGCCTGGACGGCAGGCGCCGCCGTTTCCGCCGCCAGTTCCTCGGCCACTGGGACCAGCGGCAGGTCGACGCCGAAGGTCGCCCCCTCGCCTTCCCGGCTCTCCAGCCACAGCCCGCCGCCCATCCGCTCGGCCAGGCTGCGCGAGATGGTCAGGCCAAGGCCGGTGCCGCCATGGCGCCGGGTGGCCGAGGCGTCGGCCTGGGTGAAGGCCTTGAAGATCCGCTCGCGGTCGGCCTCCGACACCCCCTCGCCGGTGTCAGCCACGATGAAGCGCAGCCCCGTCTCGCGCCGCTCGACCGACACCGCGACGCCGCCCTGGTCGGTGAACTTCACCGCATTGACCACCAGATTGCCGAGGATCTGGCGAAGCCGGGGCGCATCGCCCAGCCACGCGCCGGCCGCGGCCGCGTCCACCGTCAGGGTCAGCGCGAGGTCCTTTTCGGCCGCCAGCGGCGCATAGGGCGCCAGGGCCAGCCTCACCGTCTCCTCCAGGTCGAACGCCGCCTCGTTCAGCTCCATGCGGCCCGCCTCGATCTTGGACAGGTCGAGCACGTCGTTGAGAATCTCCAGTAGGGCCGCGCCCGAGGCGCCGATGATCTCCAGCCGTTCGCGCTGATCCGCGTCCAGGGCCTCGCGCGACATGACCTGGGTCATGCCCAGGATGCCGTTCAGCGGGGTGCGGATCTCGTGGCTCATATTGGCCAGGAACTCGCTCTTGGCGCGGCTGGCGCCTTCGGCCAGGCGCCGGGCCTCGATCTCGCGCTCGGTCACCGTCACGTGCTCGGTGATGTCGGTGATGATCAGCAGGAAGCCGCCGTCCTCGGCCGGCGTCAGCTTCAGCGACTGGAAGCGGCCGTCGGGCGAGCTGAAGGTGTCGGGCGACACCCACTCGCCCACCTGCTCGTCGACCGCGTCGAGCACCGCCTTGGCCGCCTGCCGGGCCTTGGCGTCCATCGCCGTGCGCTCGGCGATCTCGGAAAGGCTCATGCCCTGCGCCAGGGTCAGGCCGTAGGGCCGGGCGAAATCGGCCAGGGTCGCGTTCCACACCTGCAGCAGGTTGTTGCGGTCGAAATAGCCCAGGCCGATCGGGGCCCGGTTCAGCGCCGAGCGCAGGGTGGCGAAGGCCGAGCGATGGGCCAGCCGGTGGGTCAGCAGCATGCCGCAGCCGGCCAGCACGATCATCGAGACCATGGCGATCACCGATCGCGCCAGCTCGCCGCGCGTGAACCGGCCCGCCGCCTCGACGTCGCCGACCGGCAGCAGGGTGACCGCGCCCATGCCCACGAAGTGCAGGCCGCAGACGGCGGCCGCCAGCAGCAGGATCGACGCCGTCCGCCCGCGAAGGCCGCTCTCGCGCCGCAGGTCGACGAAGGCCAGGGCGGAAAGGCTGGCGGCGATCAGGATCGCGGCGACCACCAGGTCGGCCCGCCAGATCATCAGGGCCGGCAGCCGCATGGCCGAGACGCCGACGAAGTGCATGGCCGCTATGCTTCCGCCACAGAGCGCCCCGCCGGCCAGCCGCCGCGCCCGTCCGGTCGCGGTCATGGCCAGGCCCGCCCCGCCCGCGAGGCCCGCCAGGGCCACCAGGAAGGACAGGGCGGTCATCGGCTCGTCGAAGCTGAGCCGCAGTCCGGGCTGGAAGCCCAGCATGGCGATGAAGTGGGTGGCCCAGACGCCGCTGCCCAGCACCAGGCCGGTCAGCAGGATCCAGGCCATGCGGGCCGGCCCCGCCGCCGTCGCGCCGCGGTGATAGGCGTGCACGCCCACGGCCATCGACGCCAGGCAGACGAGCAGCGCCCAGATCACCAGCGTCGGGTCGTGCTGATCCAAACACCGAAGCGTGGCGAACATGGGTCCTTGGCCGGGATAAGCGCGAGCGGGAGGAACTCCTCGCCCTCATAGCCGGTCATTCCGTACGGCATGGTTTACGGCCCGGGCGGCGGATCGTCGCATCCAAGGCCAAGCCCCGCTTGCCTCGCCACGATTCCCGCCCCACTTTCGGAGGGTCATGAGCGACCGTTCCACCGGCCTCGCCCCGTCGCGGCTCACCGCGGTCCTGGGGCCCACCAACACCGGCAAGACCCATCTGGCCGTCGAACGCATGCTGGGCCACGGCTCGGGCATGATCGGCCTGCCGCTGCGCCTCCTGGCGCGCGAGATCTACGACCGCATCGTCAAGCTGCGCGGCAAGGCGGCCGTCGCCCTGATCACCGGCGAGGAGAAGATCACCCCGCCGCGCGCGGCCTATTTCGTCTGCACCGTCGAGGCCATGCCGCTAGGCCGCGAAGTCGACTTCGTGGCCATCGACGAGATCCAGCTGTGCGCCGATCCCGAGCGCGGCCACATCTTCACCCACCGCCTGCTGCACGCCCGCGGCCGGTTCGAGACCATGCTGCTGGGCGCGGCGACCATGGCCCCGCTGGTCCGCCGGCTGCTGCCCGACGCCGAGATCGTCGGCCGCGAGCGGTTCTCGAACCTATCCTACGCCGGCTCCAAGAAGCTGACCCGCCTGCCCCGGCGCACGGCGGTCGTGGCCTTCTCGACCGACGCCGTCTACGCCATCGCCGAACTGATCCGCCGCCAGCGGGGCGGCGCGGCCGTGGTCATGGGCTCGCTCAGCCCGCGCACCCGCAACGCCCAGGTCGCCCTCTACCAGAGCGGCGAGGTCGATTTCCTGGTGGCCACCGACGCCATCGGCATGGGCCTGAACATGGACGTCGACCACGTGGCCTTCGCGGGCCTTCGCAAGTTCGACGGCCGCCGCACCCGCTGGCTGCACCCGCAGGAGGTGGGCCAGATCGCCGGTCGCGCCGGCCGCTACACCCGCGACGGCACGTTCGGGGTGACGGGCGACTGCGAGGAGATGGACGAGGACCTCGTCCAGGCCGTCGAGGAGCACAGCTTCCAGCCGGTGCTGGCCGCCGAATGGCGCAGCGCACGCCTCGACTTCGGCTCGCTGCAGGGCCTGCTGCGCTCGCTGTCCGAACCACCGAACCGCACGGGCCTCACCCTTTCGCAGGAAGCGCTGGACGAGCGCACCCTGCGCAAGCTGGCCACGCATGAAGACGTCGTCGCCCGCTGCAAGACCGACCGCTCGGCGCTGCTGAAGCTGTGGGACGTCTGCCAGACGCCCGACTTCCGCAAGACCACCGACGACGACCACCAGCGGATGGTCCGCACCCTGTTCGACGACCTGACCACGGGCCGCAAGCGCCTGCCGGAAGACTGGATCAACGGCCAGTTCAAGGCGCTGGACCGCACCGACGGCGAGATCGACAGCCTGGCCGCGCGCCTGTCGGGCGTGCGCACCCTGTCCTACATCGCCAACCGGCCCGACTGGCTGGCCAATCCCGTCCACTGGCAGGGCCGCACCCGCGAACTGGAAGACAAGATCAGCGACACCCTGCACGAAAAGCTGATGGCCCGGTTCATCGACCGCCGCACCAGCGTGCTGATGAAGCAGCTGGGCGAGCGCGAGGTGCTGCTGGCGGGGGTCGCTGCCGACGGCGAGGTCAGCGTCGAGGGCCAGGTCGTCGGCCGGCTGACCGGCGTCACCTTCACCCCCGAAAAGGCCGCCACCCCGCTGGAGGAGCGCGCCCTGCGCAACGCCGCCCAGCGCGCGGTCGGCCCCGAGATCGCCCGGCGCCTGGGCCTGCTGGCCGCCGAGCCGGATGAGGCCTTCGCCCTGACGCCCGACGGCGCGATCCTGTGGCGCGGCGAGGCGGCCGGGGCCGTGCGCTCGGGCGGCGACCTGATGTCGCCCCACGCCCGCCTGCTGGGCGAGCTTGGCCCCGCCCCGGCGCGCGAGCGGGCCGAGCGCCGCCTCGACGCCTTCCTGGCCGCCGAGGTCGACCGGCATCTGGCGCCGCTTCGCAAGCTGCAGCAGGCCCTGGCCGGCAGCGAGCTGAAGGGCCTGCCGCGCGGCGTCGCCCACCGCCTGCTCGAAGCCGGCGGCGTGCTCGACAAGCGGCCGCTCGACCCCGAACTGAAGGCGCTGAGCCAGGCCGAGCGCCGGGCGCTGAAGAGTCTGGGCGTGCGCATCGGCGCCTTCTCGCTCTATTGCCCGGGCGTGCTGAAGTCCGAGGCCATCGCCTGCGCACGGGCGCTGGATCCCGGCGGCTGGCGCGGCCCGCTGGTGGGGCTCGTATGCCCGCCCTCGCCGCTTCCCTCGCCCCGCGCCCTGGCCGCCAGCGGCCTGCGCGTCGCCGGCAAGCATCTCGTCCAGGTCGAGACCCTGGAGAAGCTCGACGCCCTGCTGCGCGCCGAGCAGCGTCCCGGCGGCGTGGTGCTGACCCCCGCGGCGCTGGAGGCCCTGGGCTGGACCCCGGCCGAGGCCTCGTCGGTGCTGCGCTCGCTCGACTACACCCCGGCCGTGCGGGCCAAGCCCGACGCGCCGATCATCTGGAAGCGCCGCGGCGCCCAGCGGCTGGAGCCCAAGCCGGTCAAGGCGCGCCCCGACTCGCCGTTCGCGGCCCTGGCCAAGCTGACCGAGCCGCCGCCTGCGCCCGCGCGCCGCAAGAAGCCCCGCCGCCGCAAGCCGGCCGCCGCCGCGCCCGAAAAGGCCGCCTCATGAGCGACGAGGCTCATCACAACGACGACCACTGCCGCGCCGACGTCTGGCTGTGGCGCGCCCGCTTCTTCAAGACCCGCTCCATGGCCGCCCGCTTCGTCGACGAGGGCCGCATCCGCCTGACCCGCGCCGGCGCGCCCGACAGCCGCATCGACAAGCCCTCGCGATCGCTCAAGGCCGGCGACGTTCTGGTCTTCGCCATCGGCGGCCGGCTGGTGAACGTGCGCATCCTCGACTGCGGCGAACGCCGGGGCCCCGCGACCGAGGCGCGAGGGCTTTACGAGGCGCTGGAGGGCTGAGCCTGCTTCAGGATCCCGCGCCATAGGGCTGGATCCGCAGGGGCGCGATCGTCTTCACCTCATAGCGGTCGCCCAGCCGGCGATAGGAAAACGCCGCGCCAAAGGCTCGGATCGTCGCCTCCTGGCCGGAACTGTCGAGCGCCGGCCCCGCGTGAGTGCAGTAGCCGTCGCTCTGGCCCTTGACCGTGCGGCAGAACTCCAGCCGTCCCTTGAGCGGCGTGATTTCGAAGCCGACCTCGGGGATGACCTCTTCGAGCCCGGCTTCGTCGACCGGCCGCAGCCCGACCGGAGCCACGGGCTTCATCTTCGCCAGAGGCGCCTTGCGGGTGTTGGCGAAGAGCACGATCTCGTCGAAGAACGGAAACCACGACTCGAACCGCCCGTCGCCGTCGACGTCCGCCAGGCAGACGTGAGGACGGCCCGCCCTGATCTTCACGCGATCGATCGTGCAGCCGATCAGCATCCGGGAACGCGCCAGCGCGAGAAACTGCCCCTCGGGCAGGGTGAAGCCGCCTTCCTCGCTCGACACCGCGCGATCGAGCCGCCCCGAGCGTTCGGTGAACAGGCCGCCGCTGACCCAGCCTTGCGCGACCACGCGCGTCTCGCCCACGGCGGGCGCATCCCGGGGCGCAAGGATCGTGCGAAAGGAATAGACGGTCTCCGGCTCGGCCGCCGCGGCCAAGCCGCCGGCCGCGAGCGCCACCGCGCCGAGCCACAGCGCGCTCCACGCGCCCCGAGCCGCACATCTGTCCCCCACGACGCCCTCCCCCTCCGCATCGATGAAATCGGCGCCGGAGCCCCCGCTCGAGCGACCATGCCTGATGTTGCGCGACGAAAAGCTCCACGGCCAGCCACCTTCGTCATGGACGTGCGCAGCCCATACGCTACCTTCGGTCGATTTTCCTGTTTGGGGGAGTATCTGCGTGGCGTCGTTCCGTCCGGCCCTGGCCTTCAGCCTGGCCCTTCTGCTTTCCGGCGTCGCGCACGCCCAGCCCTCGGCCGGGACCGCCGCCGCCACCAGCAAGGCGCCTGCCAAGCCCGTCGCCCCCATCAAGGCCTACGACCTGCCGCAGATCGAGGCCTTCGGGAACGCCATCTATCGCCAGGACATCGCCGCCTGGCTGGCCAGCGACGCCCTGACCGCCAAAGTTCCCGACCTGCAGAACGCCGGCCTGCGGGGCTGGCTGGTGCAGGACGACGGCAAGACCGCCAAGGTCCGCTTCATCCGCGACAAGGGCGCGGGCCTGGAGGTCGGCTACGACGTCGTGGTCGACGGCAAGGGCGCGGGTCCGGTCACCGAGCCGGCCGACCGCAAGCTGACCGAAGAGGAACGCCTGGCCTTCTCGGCCCGCCAGGCCGCCGCGACCACCGGCGCCAGCACCTGCCGCGCCGGCTACAACACCGCCATGGTCAAGAACCCGGACGGCGACGGCTGGATCGTCTGGCTGCTGGCCCCTGCGCCGGCGGCGGGCGCCATTCCGGTCGGCGGCCACTACCGGATCTTCGTCGCCGCCGACGGCAAGACGATAAAGCGGGTCGACGCCCTGTCGGCCTCGTGCCTGCTGATCGAAAAGCCCAAGGCCGCCGACGGCAAGCCGGCCCTGGCCTTCGCCAGCCACATCGTCTCGCCCACGCCGGTCGAGACCCACGTGTTCCTCAGCACCCTCTACAAGATGCCCCTGGCCGTCGGCACCAGCGGCGGCAAGGACGTCTGGATCATCGAGAAGGGCAAGATCGGCAAGGCGCAGACCAAGTAGGGCCGCCGCGCCAGCTCGGATCCACACCGCCCCCTCCCACAGAGCTCCCCCGCGAAGGCGGGGAAGAGCGGGTCTGGGGGACGCCCTAGAACAGCACGCCCTTCTCCAGCAGGCCGTGGACGCCCTTCTCGCCGTTGACCGTCTGGGTGACGCGGAAGTCCACGGCCAGCGAGCAGAACTGATAGGCCTGCACGCGGGTCAGGGCCGAGCGGGCGCAGATGAAGTCGATCATGCCGCGCAGGGCCTGCTTCATGGCCAGGTCCAGGTCCTCGTTGAAGCCCATGATGATGTAGTGGGTCGGCGTCTCGGCGCGCGGCCAGGTCGCGACGGCCCCAAGGGGAGCCGTGTCGGCCGCCTTGTGCAGAATGAAGGTGAAGGTTCCGGTCAGGCCCATCTCCAGGGCGTTGACGCAGACCTCGCCGTCGCCCTGGCGGCCGTGGCCGTCGCCGGCCGAGAAGTTCGCCCCCGGAACCCAGACCGGCAGGAAGAGGGTCGCGCCCGCGCCCAGCTCCTTGTTGTCCATGTTGCCGCCGTGCTCGCGCGGCTCGCGGCTGGACAGGCGCCCGTACCTGGCCGGCGGGGCCACGCCCATGGTGCCGAAGAACGGGCGCAGCGGCAGCTCCGGCCCCCATTCCGGCTTGCAAACCCCGCGCGCCTTGTCGACGGCGATGTGGCTGACATAGCGGTCGGGGAAATCCTCGGGGATGGTGCCGGCCAGCGGCCGCACCGCGCAGTAACCCCAGTCGTTGTTGGGCTCCACGGCCTCGATGCGCACTTCCAGCGTGTCGCCCGGCTCGGCCCCGGCGATGGCCACCGGCCCGGTGAGGATGTGCGGCCCGATCCGATCCAGCTTGGCGTCGTGGATCGCCTGCAGGGCCGGCGGGATGGTCAGCCACGACTCCGCGCTGGGCATCACCTCCGGGCCGCCCGACACGCACTCGAACGTCACGCTGTCGCCCGACTGGATGGTCAGGACGGGATCGAAGGCCGCGTCGAAGATGCCGAAACGGACGGTTTCCGGAGTGGAGGCGAGGTGGTGATGCATGGCGCGGGACGAACCGAAGACTTGAAACGGCCTTCAGTCTCCGGCCGCGTCGGCGCTGGGGCGAAGCCCGCGCCGCCGCCTGCGCCCCGCTTTGCGAAACCTGCCTCCGCGCTGGGCGCCGCCTGCACCCGCGTCGCGCATTCGGCAGGCGATCGCTCCAGCTTAAGCGCTTGAAAAACCCGCGCTGGCGGCGTTATCGTCGGCTGGCTATGAAGTATTCAATTACTTCCTAGCGTGAGTGACTTCCCATGTCGGGCGGCGATCTGTCGGCCTTCCAAAACCTCACCGACGCCAAGGTCGCCGCCTATCTGGACTCCCGCAGCGCCGAGCTCGGCCTGCCTGTTCCGCAAGGCTGCCGCGCCGGCGTCGCCGAGAACCTGGCCCTGTTGCGCGACCAGACCGCGCTGTTTGCGAACCTGACCGATCCGGCCTTCGCCACGGAGGCGTTCGAGCCATGAGCTTCGACACCATCCAGGGGCTGGGCAAGGCGCTGCGCGAGAGCCGCACCACCGCCCGCGAGATCGCCGGGCGGGCGCTGGCCGCCGCCCGGGCCGAGCCGTTCAACGCCTTCACCGCCGTCTTCGAGGCCGAGGCCCTGGCCCAGGCCGACGCCGTGGACGCCGCCTTCGCCGCCGGCGTCGATCTGGGTCCGCTGGCCGGCGTTCCGTTCGCGGTCAAGAACCTGTTCGACGTCGCCGGTCACGTCACCCTGGCCGGCAGCAAGATCCGCCGGGGCGCGCCTCCCGCGACCGCCGACGCCACCGCCGTCGCCCGCCTGAAGGCGGCCGGCGCGGTGCTGGTCGGGGCGCTGAACATGGACGAGTTCGCCTACGGCTTCGTCACCGAGAACGCCCACGACGGCCCGACCCGCAACCCGCACAACCTCGCCCGCATCGCCGGCGGCTCGTCGGGCGGTTCGGCCGCCGCTGTCTCCGGCGGGATACTGCCCCTGACCCTGGGTTCGGACACCAACGGCTCGATCCGCATCCCCGCAAGCCTGTGCGGGGTGTTCGGCATGAAGCCCACGCTGGGCCGGCTGTCGCGGGCCGGGACCTTCCCGTTCGTCCATAGCCTGGACCACATCGGCCCGTTCACCCGCACGGCCGCCGACCTGGCCGCGGCCTACGACGCCCTGCAGGGCCCCGATCCGCGCGACGAGCTTTCGCCGCCGGTCGCTGATCCGCTGTCGGGCCGCCTCGACGCCCTGGCCGAACAGCCCCTGCGGGTCGGCGTGCTCGGCGGCTGGTTCCAGCAAGGCGCCTTTCCCGAGGTGGTCGAGGCGCTGGAGATCGTCGCCGACGCCCTGCAGGCGCGCCGCGACGTCGAGTTGCCCGGCGCCCAGGCCGCCCGCGCCGCCGCCTTCGCCATGTCGGCGTCGGAAGGCGGCCGCCTGCACTTCGACGACCTGGCCGCCCGCGCCCTCGACTACGACCCGGCCGTGCGCGACCGCCTGTTGGCCGGCGCCCTGCTGCCGGACGAGGTCGCCGACGCCGCCCGCCGCTATCGCCCGGTATTCCGGGATGAGGCCCGCAAGCTGTTCGAGGACTTCGACCTGCTGCTCGCGCCCGTCGCCCCCTGCCCCGCCCCGCCGATCGGCCAGGCGACCATGGAACTGGCCGGCGTCCAGGTCTCGGTGCGCAAGACGCTGGGCGCCTACACCCAGCCGATCAGCTATATCGGCCTGCCGGTGATCGCCGCGCCCGTGAACCGTCCCGGCAAGCCGCCCGTCGGCGTGCAGCTGATTGCGCCGGCCTGGCGCGAAGACCTGGCCTTCGCCGCCGCCCTGCGCCTGGAACGGGCCGGCGTGATCGCCGCCCACCGTCCCCCAACGCCTGCCCAAGAGTTCAAAGCATGATCATCAACGACCCCGAGGTGCTGGCGCAGGTGACCGCCGCCGTCGACGCCTACGAGACCGCCCTGATGACCAACGACGTCGAGGCGCTGGACGGCTTCTTCCGCGACGCGCCGCAGACGGTCCGCTACGGCGTCGCCGAGAACCTCTACGGCTTCGCGCAGATCGCCGCCTTTCGAATCGGACGGACCGGCGGCTCGCCGCTGCGCGAGCGCCTGCGCACGGAAATCACCACTTTTGGGCGTGATTTCGCGATCGCCAACGTCGAATTCCTCAGAACCGGGGCAAAACAGCCCGGTCGCCAGAGCCAGACCTGGCTGCGCACCGAAGCGGGCTGGAAAATCGTGTCCGCGCACGTTTCCCTGCTTCAGGGCGGCGCCGACCAACGCCTTGCGCCATAAGCCCAAGACGCTCCGCACAAGGACAGTAAGTAAGTATGTCCTGACTTATGATCTAGTTTTGGGCGCCGCTGTCGCAGCGTGGTCAAATAGTGACAGCCCCAGAACAAACTTCACGGAGTCGATACCGAGTCGTCATCAAGCCTTTTGATTTCAGCGACGCCATTGTGCATTGCACCCCGCAACCGGCTCCTCCACCGGTGTTCGAAGGGGATTTCGACATGACCAATCAAGCCAAGCTGCGCTCCGGCGCCGCGTTCGGCGCTCTCCTGCTGGCCGCCGCCGTCGCGGCCCCGGCCTTCGCCCAGGATACGCCGGTCGCCCTCGACGACGTGATCGTCACCGCCCAGAAGCGCTCGGAAAACATCCAGGACGTGCCGGTCTCCGTCGCCGCCGTCTCGGGCGAGAAACTGGCCTCGATCTTCGCCGCCGGCGAAGACGTGCTGGCCCTGTCGAGCCGCGTCCCCGGCCTCTACATCGAAAGCTCCAACGGCCGCGCCGCCCCGCGCTTCTACATCCGCGGCCTGGGCAACGCCGACTTCGACCTGGCCGCCTCGCAGCCGGTGTCGGTGATCATGGACGACGTCGTCCTCGAGAACGTCGTGCTCAAGTCCTCGCCGGTCTATGACGTCGAGCAGGTCGAAGTCCTGCGCGGTCCGCAAGGCACGCTGTTTGGCCGCAACACCACCGCCGGCATCGTCAAGTTCGACACCGTCAAGCCGAGCGAAGACTTCCGCGCCAACGGCACGGCCACCTACGGCTCGTACGGCTCGGCCACCTTCGAAGGCGGCGTCGGCGGCGCCATCGTCCCGGGCAAGCTGGCCGTCCGCGCCTCGGCCCTGTACCAGCACCGCGACGACTACATCGACAACAGCTTCACCGGCGTGAAGGACGCGCTGGGCGGCTACGATGAAAAGGCCGCGCGCCTGCAGATCCTGGCCACCCCGACCGAGGACACCTCGATCCTGGCCATCGCCCACACCCGTTCGCTGGACGGCACGGCCGCGGTCTTCCGCGCCAACATCCTCACGGCCGGCAGCAACAAGATCAATTCGAACTTCGACCGCGACAAGGTCAGCTACAACGGCGGCGCCAACAACCCGCAGGAGTACGACTCGACCGGCGTCTCGCTGAAGATCGACCACGACTTCGGCGGCGTGAAGCTGACCTCGATCAGCGCCTATGAAACTGCCAACGGCCGCAGCCGCGGCGACATCGACGGCGGCGTGGCCGGCGTCGGCCCGGGCTTCATCCCGTTCGACTCCGACACCCAGGACTCCATCGGCGACCTCGACCAGGTCACCCAGGAAATCCGCCTGGCCAGCGACACCGACGGCAAGGCCAGCTGGCAGGTCGGCGCCTACTACTTCAAGTCGGCCTTCACCGTTTCGACCAACCCGTTCTTCGTCGCCCYCAGCACCCTGGAGCACAAGAACACCTCGTGGGCCGTGTTCGGTCAGGGGACCTACCAGTTCACCGACGCCCTAAAGGTGACCGCCGGCGTCCGCTGGACCGACGACGACAAGGACATGGCCGTCCTGTCCTCGCCGTTCGGCGCCTCGGCTCCGGTCTCGGTGTCCGACAGCGAAGTCAGCTGGGACCTGTCGGCCTTCTACGCCGTCAATGACGACGTCAGCGTCTACGGCAAGGTGGCCCGCGGCTTCCGCGGCCCGTCGATCCAGGGCCGCGACATCGCCTTCGGCAGCCCGGCCTCGGTCGCCCAGTCGGAAACCATCCTGTCGTGGGAAGCCGGTGTTAAGAGCGAGCTGTTCGAGCGTCGCGTCCGCCTGAACGGCGCGGTGTTCACCTACACCATCGACGACCCGCAGTTCAGCGCGGTCGGCGGCGGCAGCAACTCCAACCGCCTGATCAACGCCAAGAAGGGCGAGGCCTACGGCGTCGAACTCGACGGCGAGTGGAAGGTGACCTCGAACCTGCTGGTCACCGCCGGCTACAGCTACAGCCACACCAAGATCAAGGACTCGAGCCTTGCCGTGGCCGTCTGCGCCCAGTGCACCGTGACCGATCCGCTGAACAGCGCCGGCCAGGCCCTGGTCAACGGCAACCCGTTCCCGAACGCGCCGGAATACATCCTGAACTTCGGCGCCCGCTACAACGTGCCGGTCGGCGCCAATGGCGAACTCTTCGCTGAAACCGACTGGTTCCGTCAGGGCTACACGAACCTCTTCCTCTACGAGAGCAAGGAGTTCAACAGCAAGGACACCTTCGAAGGCGGCCTGAAGCTGGGCTACGCCCGCACCGACGGCGCGTACGAAGTGGCCGTGTTCGCCCGCAACATCACCAACGAGGTGAACCTGCGCGGCGGCATCGACTTCAACAACCTGACCGGCTTCGTCAACGAGCCGCGCGTGGTCGGCATCTCGCTGAGCGCCCGCCGCTAAGCGAACGAAGACTTGAAGCAAACGGCGGCCCGGGCGTTGAAAAACGCCCGGGCCGTTGTCGTTTTGACATGCCCGCGCCGCCTTGGACGGCTAAGGTCATCGGCTTTCCCGGCCTTCCGCCGGGTCCGCAGACAAGAAGACCGATGACGACCAAGATCATCTTCGACACCGATCCCGGCATCGACGACGCCATGGCCCTGCTGTTCATCGAGGCCAGCCCCGCGCTCGACCTGGTGGCGGTGACGACCGTGTTCGGCAACGCCGACATCGACACCACCACTCGCAACGCCCTCTATCTGAAGGATCGCTTCGGCCTGGCCGCCCCGGTCTACAAGGGCACGGACAAGCCGCTCTCGCGCCCGCGCAACCCCTCGCCCACCTTCGTGCACGGCGAGAACGGCCTGGGCGACGTCGAGCTGACGGGCCTGGTTCCCGCCCAGCCGGAAGCCAAGCCCGCGCACCAGGCGATCATCGACATCGCCCGCGCCAATCCCGGCGAGATCACCCTGGTCGCCGTCGGCCCGCTGACCAACCTCGCCTTGGCCCTCGAAGCCGATCCGGAAGTGGCCACCCTGCTCAAGGGCGTGGTGATCATGGGCGGCGCCTTCGCCGTCGCCGGCAAGCCGGGCAACGTCACCCCGGTGGCCGAAGCCAACATCTGGAACGATCCGGAAGCCGCCGACCGCGTGTTCACCGCCCCGTGGCACGTCACCGTCATCGGCCTGGACGTCACCACCCAGGTGATCATGAGCCCCGACTTCATGGAGGCGCTGGAAGCCTCGGCCGGTCCGGCCGGCCAGTTCCTGAACGCCATCTCCAAGCCCTACGCCGCCTTCTACGGCGGCCGCGACGGCATCGTCGGCTGCTGCGTCCACGACGCCGCCGCCGTGGCCTATGTCATCGACGAAAGCCTGTTCGAGGTCCGCCGCGGCTCGGTGCGCGTGGTCACCGAGGGCATCGCCCTTGGCCAGACCCTGCAGAAGGTCGAAGGCGAACTCTTCGGCCCGTCCGCCTGGGACGACCAGCCGATCCACAGCGCGGCGATCGCCGTGGATGCGGACCGGCTGCTGGCGCTCTATGCGCGGACGATGAACGGGGTGGTGGGGTAAGCGAGAGAACCTCCCCCTCTGGGGGAGGCGACCGCGCAGCGGTCGGTGGGGGGAGTTATTGCGAGATCGGCCAGGTCCGCGGAAGCTGAAAACGTCCCCCCACCGTCGCCTTCGGCGACACCTCCCCCACAGGGGGGAGGTTCCTGTTCTTCAGCCCTCGCCTACTTCCGCCACCGCTCCACGCCCGCCAGATACGTCCGGGCCACCACCCGGTCATCCCCCAGCACGGTAAGGGCGAACAGCCGGTCTTCCAGTCCCTTGGCCGCCTTCAGCCGGCGCTCCAGCAGCGGCGTGGCGGCCAGGTCCAGCACCAGGAAATCGGCTTCCTTGCCGGGGGCCAGGTTGCCGATGCGGTCGTCCAGGTCCAGCGCCCGCGCGCCGCCCAGGGTGGCCAGGTACAGCGCGTGGAACGGATCCAGCGCCTGCCCGCGCAGCTGGCCCACCTTGTAGGCCTCGCCCAGGGTGTGGAGGATCGAGAAGGTGGTGCCGGCGCCGACATCGGTGCCGATGCCCACCTTCACCCCGTGCTGGCAGGCCGTCGGCAGCGGAAACAGGCCAGACCCCAGGAACAGGTTCGAGGTCGGGCAGAACGACACCGCCGCGTCCCTGGCCGCCAGCCGCTGGAACGCCTCGCCCTGCAGGTGGACGCAGTGGGCGAACACCGAACGCTTCTGCACCAGGCCGAACCGCTCGTAGACGTCGAGATAGTCGGCAGCCCCCGGAAACAGTTCGGCGGTCTCGACGATCTCGCGGGGGTTTTCCGACAGGTGGGTCTGCATCCAGACGCCCGGATGCTGCGCCAGCACCTGGCCGGCCATCTCCAGCTGGGCGTCGGTGCAGCTGATGGCGAAGCGCGGCGTGACCGCGTAGCCGAGCCGGCCCTTGCCGTGCCAGTCGGCGATCAGCGTCTCCATGTCGGCCCGCGCGCCCTCGACGGTGTCGGTCAGGCCCGGCGGAGCGTTGCGGTCCATCAGGGCCTTGCCGGCGATCAGCCGCATGTCGCGCGCGAAGGCCTCGGCGAACAGGGCGTCGACCGAACCCTTGTGCACCGAGCCGAACACCAGCGCCGTCGTGGTGCCGTTGCGCAGCAGCTCGTCGACGAAGAAGGTCGCCGTCTCGCGGGCGTGCTGCGGATCGGCGAAGGCCGCCTCGGCCGGAAAGGTGTGCTGCTCCAGCCAGTCGAGCAGCTGCGCGCCATGGGCGGCGACGATGTCGACCTGCGGAAAGTGGATGTGGGTGTCGACGAAGCCCGGCGTGATCCAGCAGCCCGAAAGGTCCTCGACCGGAACATCGGCATGCGCCGGCGCCAGCGCGGCGTAGTCGCCGCACGCGACCACCCGCCCCTCGCCGACGACCAGCAGGCCGTCCTCGTGGAAGGCCACGGCCTCCCCGCTCTTCGTCGGATCCCCAGTCAGGTGGAGGATCGACGCCCTATACGCTTGCACGAAACCCCTCGTCGTTGCTGGCCTGGGCGGCTTCCAGCCGCATCAAGAGGTCGGCGGCCACCGACACGGCGATCACCTCCGGGGCCTTGCTCTTCAGCCCCGGCAGGCCGATCGGGCAGGTCAGGCGGTTCAGCGCCAGTTCGGAAAAGCCGTCGTCGCGCAGCCGGTGCATGAACCGCGCCCGCTTGGTCTTCGAACCGATCAGCCCGAGATAGGCAAAGCCCCCGCCTGCCAGGCCCGCCGAGGCCAGCGCGTAGTCCAGCGCGTGGTCGTGGGTCAGGATCAGGCCATAGGCCTCCGGCGTCGCGCCCATGGCCAGGGCCGCCAGTTCGGCCGGCTCGCGCACGATGACCCCGGGAACCTCGGCCGCTTCGGGGCGGCTGTCGTACCAGAAGAGCTTGAACGGCAGCGGCGCGAAGGCCCGCGCGATGGCCTGGCCCACATGGCCCGCGCCGAACAGCAGCAGCGGCCGGCGCGGCGCCTCGCTGCGCTCGACCAGTTCGTCGCCGAGCTCGGGCCGGCGCCCGCGCGCAGCGGCGGGCGAGCCGCCCAGCGCCACGGCCGGCGGATCGGCGTCCAGCGCCGCTATGGGGGCGATGGTCTTGCTCAGCAGGCCCGGGTCGAAGCGCGTGCGCAGCTCGAACGGCTGGTCGGCGTCCATCCGGCGCGCGGCCTCGGTCAGCCAGTCGCGGCTGGCGGCCTCGACCCGCTCGATCATCAGCCGCACCCGGCCGCCGCAGCACTGGGCCAACAGCGGCCCCAGCGGATAGTCCTGGATCGCGAAGGCGGCCTGCGATCCGGTCAGCATCCGCCGCGCCTGGCTGGTCGCCTGGTGCTCCAGGTTTCCGCCGCCGATCGTGCCCGACTGGCCGCCCTCCCAGACCACCATCTTGGTCCCCGCCTCGCGCGGCGCCGAGCCCTCGGTGGCCAGCACGGTGACGAGCGCGGCGTTGTCATTGGCGTCCAGCCGCGACAGGGCCGCGCGCGCCCAGTTCTTGTGAGCGTTCAGCACGACGCCGCTCCCACAAAATCAAACCTCTCCCATGGGGAGAGGGAGGGGCCCGCCGCGCAGCGGTGGGAGGGTGAGGGGGTAAGACGGTTGAAGGTGTACCCCCTCACCCTCCCACGCCTGACGGCGTGGGCCCCTCCCTCTCCCTCTGGGAGAGGTGTGAGATAGACGACCTCACGCATCGGCCGCCCGCCTCCGCACGTCTTCGACCGCCATCAGCACCGCCTCGGGCGTCGCCGGCGCATCCAGGTTCGGCATCACCTTGTGATCGGCGACCGCCGCCACCGCCCGGGTGATCGCCGAGAACACCGAGATCGCCAGCATCAGCGGCGGCTCGCCCACGGCCTTGGAGCGGTGCACGGTCGGCTCGGCGTTGCGGCCGGGCTCCCACAGGGCGACGTTCAGCACGCGGGGCCGGTCGCTGGCCGTCGGGATCTTGTAGGTCGAGGGGGCGTGGGTCTTCAGCACGCCCTTGGCGTCGTAGACCAGCTCTTCCGTCGTCAGCCAGCCCATGCCCTGGATGAAGCCGCCCTCGACCTGGCCAAGATCGATGGCCGGGTTCAGCGAGCGCCCCACGTCATGCAGGATGTCGGCGCGCAGCACCTTGGTCTCGCCGGTCAGGGTGTCGATCACCACCTCGCTGCAGGCCGCGCCATAGGCGAAGTAGTAGAACGGCCGCCCGCGATGGGTCTTGCGGTCGTAGGCGATCTTGGGCGTGGCGTAGAAGCCGGTGGCCGACAGCGAGATCCGCGCCAGGTACGCCTGGCGGCAGAAATCGGGAAAGCTCAGCGTCTCGCCGCCGATCCGCACGCCCTCGGGCGTGAAGGCCACCTGCGAGGGATCCACGCCCCACTTCTGCGCGGCGAAGGCGACCAGCCGCCCCTTCAGCTTGCCCGCCGCGTCCAGCACCGCCATGCCGTTGAGGTCCGCTCCCGACGAGGCCGCCGTGGCCGAGGTGTTGGGCACCTTGTCGGTGGTGGTCGAGGTGATCTTCACCCGGTCGAGCGGCACCTGGAACGCTTCGGCCGCCACCTGCGCGACCTTGATGTAGAGCCCCTGCCCCATCTCGGTGCCGCCGTGGTTCAGCATGATCGAGCCGTCGGCATAGATGTGGATCAGCGCGCCGGCCTGGTTCAGGTGCGTCGTCGTGAACGAGACCCCGAACTTCACCGGCGTCAGGGCCAGGCCCTTCTTGAGGATCGGATTGGCGGCGTTGAAGGCGTCCACCGCCCGCTGCCGGGCCTGATAGTCGCACGAGCGCGCCAGGTCCTCGATCAGCTCCGGCGCGACGTTGTCTTCCACCACCTGATAGTAGGGCGTCAGATTGCGGCTCGCTCCTTCGCCATGGCCGCCATAGAGGTTGCGCCGGCGCACCTCCAGCGGGTCGAGACCCGCCGCCTGCGCCACCGCGTCCATCACCCGCTCGATCGCCGCCATGCCCTGCGGCCCGCCGAAGCCCCGGAAGGCGGTGTTGGAGACGGTGTGGGTGCGATAGCGGTGCGAGACGATCTCGACCGCCGGCAGGTAGTAGGCGTTGTCGGCATGGAACATCGCCCGGTCGTTGATGGCCGGCGAAAGATCCGTCGTCGCCCCGCAGCGCGAAGAGAGCTCCAGCTTGATCCCTTCCAGCCGCCCCTCGTCGTCGAAGCCGACGTCGTAGGCCACCTCGAAGTCATGCCGCTTGCCGGTCATGACCATGTCCTCGTCGCGGTCGGGCCGGCACTTGGCCGGGCGGCCGGTCTTGACCGCCACCAGGGCCGCGGCCGCCGCGAACAGCGAGGCCTGCGTCTCCTTGCCGCCGAAGCCGCCGCCCATCCGCCGCACCTCCACCGTCACGGCGTGGTCGGGACGGCCCAGAACGCGGGCGATCAGGTGCTGCACCTCGGTGGGGTGCTGGGTCGAGCACCAGACGTGGACGTCGCCCTCCTCGCGCGGGGTCGCCAGCGAGGCCTGGCCCTCCAGATAGAAGTGGTCCTGGCCGCCGATCGCGAACCGGCCTCGAACCCGATTTGGCGAGGCGGCGATCGCCGCCTCGGCGTCGCCGCGCGCCATGCGCTGGCTGGCCTCGATCTTCAGCTCGGCCTTCGCCGCGTCCTCGATCGTGATCGCCGCCGGCAGATCCTCGTAGGTGATCACGGCCTTGGCGGCGGCAGCGCGGGCGGCGGCGATCGAGGTCGCGGCCACAGCGAACAGGCTCTGGCCAACGCAATAGACCTCGCCTTGCGCGAACAGCCTGTCGTCGTGGATCACCGGGCTGACGTCGTTCTCGCCGGGAATGTCGTCGGCGGTCAGCACCCGCACCACGCCGGGCGAGGCGCGCACGGCCGACAGGTCCATCGCTGCGATCCGCGCGTGGGCCCGCGTGCTCATGCCCAGATGCACGTGCAGCATGCCGGCCGGCTCGGGCAGATCGTCGACATAGATCGCCGTCCCGGTCACGTGGCGCAGGGCGCTGTCGTGCGGAACCGAGGCGTGAACGCCCTGGAACGGAGTGACTTTCAGCGAAGCGCCGGAGTCAGCCATGGGCCGCCTCCGCCAGCACGCTGGTCGCCACGCCGGGCTCAGCGCTCTCGATGAAGGCCCGGACCAGCAGGTTGCGCGCCGCCCGCGCCCGATAGTCGGCCGAGGCCCGCATGTCCGAAAGCGGCGTGTAGTCCTCGTCCAGCCTGGCGGCGGCCGCCTCGACGCTTTCGCGCGTCCAGGGCGCGCCCAGCAGCGCCGCCTCGCAGGCGTCGGCCCGCTTGGGCGTGCCGGCCATGCCGCCGAACGCGACCCGCGCCTCGATCACCACGCCGTCGACCACGGTGATGGCGAAGGCGGCGCAGACAGCCGAGATGTCCTGGTCGAAGCGCTTGGACAGCTTGTAGACCTTGAAGATCCGGCCCGCCGGGCCGCGCGGCACGATCACCGCCTCGACGAACTCGCCCGGCTGGCGGTCCTGCTTGCCGTAGGCGATGAAGAAGTCCTCCAGCGCGATCTCGCGGGTCTGTTCGCCCCGGCGCAGCACCAGCCGGGCGCCCAGGGCGATCAGGGCCGGCGGCATGTCGCCGATCGGCGAGCCGTTGGCGATGTTGCCGCCGATCGTGCCGCTGTTGCGCACCTGGGTCGAACCCAGCCGCCGCATCATGTCCGACAGGCCCGGATAGCGGGCGCTCAGGGTCTCGATGGCCTCGACATAGCGCACGCCCGCGCCGATCCGCAAAGCATCGCCCACCCGGCCGATGGTCTTCAGCTCCGGCACGCGGCCGATGTCGATCATGACCTCCGGCGGCTTTCTCAGCTTGGTGACCCACAGGCCGACGTCCGTGGCCCCGGCCACGAAGGCCGCGTCGGGATTGGCCTCGGCGGCGGCGGCCAGTTCGGCCAGGCTGCGCGGCGCCAGCCAGCGGCGGGTGACCCCGCGCACCGGATCCTCGTGGGCCAGGCTCAGCATGGTCTGGCGCTGGATCGCCTTCAGCGGCGCGGCCACGTCGGGCGCGGGCTCGCGCACCACCTCGCGCGCGGCCTCCAGGATCGGGCCATAGCCGGTGCAGCGGCAGAGATTGCCCGCCAGCACGTCCTCGACCGGCGCGCCGGCCCCGCAGGCGCCGAC
Source organism: Caulobacter sp. 10L414 (assembly GCF_056395525.1). Taxonomy (NCBI): domain Bacteria; kingdom Pseudomonadati; phylum Pseudomonadota; class Alphaproteobacteria; order Caulobacterales; family Caulobacteraceae; genus Caulobacter; species Caulobacter sp. 10L414. The sequence continues at coordinate 4,535 of NZ_JBFTJR010000046.1, read as the reverse complement.
GGCCCGGCCGTACAGCGACATGACGATGCCAGGCGTGCAGAACCCGCATTGCGAGCCGTGCTTGTCGATCATCGCCTGCTGCACGGGATGCGGCTTTCCCTCGCATCCGGCCATGGTCTGGGTGGAAAGGCTCTCGACGGTCATCACCGCCTTGCCGTCCAGCATCGGCAGGAACTGGATGCAGGCGTTGACCGCCCGCCAGTTGACCGGATCCAGATCATCGCCCGTGGTCAGCTCGCCCACCAGCACGGTGCACGAGCCGCAGTCGCCCTCGGCGCAGCCCTCCTTGGTTCCGGTCCGGCGCAGCGGCCCGCGCAGATGCTCCAGCAGGGTGGTGGTCGGGTCGACGCCCGCCGCCTCCCGCACCTCGCCGTCCAGCAGGAAACGGATCGTTCCGCCCATCTCAGCTGCCCCGGTAGGTGGAATAGCCGAACGGCGACACCAGCAGCGGCACGTGGTGATGCTGGGCCGCGTCGGCCACGGCGAAATCGATCGTCACCACGTCGAGGAACGGCGGATCGGAGACCTTGGTCCCGCTGGCGGCGAAATAGGCGGCGACCTCGAACTCCAGGCGATAGCCGCCGACCTCCAGCGCCTCGCCCTCGACCAGCCGCGCGCGGCCGTCGGCGTCGGTGAGCGTCGCCTTCAGGAGGACCGGCGGCCCTTCGATGCGACGCAGCACGCGCACGGCCACTCCAGCGGCCGGGCGGCCGGCGGCGGTGTCGAGAATATGGGTCGTCAGGCCGCTCATCGCTCTTGCTTCCTCGCGCCCTGCAGTCTCGTGGTCATCATACGCTCTTTCGCCTTCCCCCGAAGGCTGGAACCGTCCGCCGCCCCTGTCCAGCGTCGCCGGTTCCGCACCGGCCCCGCGGCGCCCGCTCGCCGCCGGTTCGCCCAGCCTCGCGGCGCCCAGCGCCCGCCGATTGAGCGTATATAAGTCTTTTATTACTTACCAGCGCTCGACCGCAGGTCGTCCCGCGCTCGCGGACCGACGCGTCCTGGCCGCAGAATCGCAAAAAATGGGCCCAGGACGCTGCGTAAGGTTGGAAATGCGCGGCCAACCCCGGTAGCTACACGGCCAGACGGGCCGCGAGCGTTCGCCATCCGACGAGCGCGAAAAGACGGCCCGCTTTCACAGCGCTGCGCAGAACACCCGCGAAGGATCGATGATGGACGAGGATTTCCGTAAAGCCGCCCTGGACTACCACCGGCTGCCGCGGCCCGGAAAACTGCAGATCGAGGCCACCAAGCGGATGGCCACCCAGCGCGACCTCGCCCTGGCCTACTCCCCCGGCGTCGCCGCCCCCTGCGTAGCCATCGCCGAGGATCCCGATCTAGCCCGCGACTACACCGCSCGCGGCAACCTGGTCGCCGTGATCWCCAACGGCACCGCCGTGCTGGGCCTGGGCGACATCGGCCCGCTGGCCTCCAAGCCGGTGATGGAGGGCAAGGCCGTCCTCTTCAAGAAGTTCGCCGGCATCGACGTCTTCGACATCGAGGTCGACGCCAAGGATCCCGACCGCTTCATCGAGGTGGTGGCCGCGCTCGAGCCCACCTTCGGCGGCATCAACCTGGAAGACATCAAGGCGCCGGAGTGCTTCGTCATCGAGCGCGCCCTGCGCGAGCGGATGAACATCCCGGTCTTCCACGACGACCAGCACGGCACCGCCATCGTCTGCGCCGCCGCCGTCCGCAACGCCCTGCTCGTCCAGGGCAAGGCGCTGAAGGACGTCAAGCTCGTCACCTCGGGCGCCGGCGCCGCGGCCCTGGCCTGCGTCGACCTGCTGGTCTCGATGGGCCTGCCGGTCGAGAACGTGACGCTCACCGACATCAAGGGCGTGGTCTACGCCGGCCGTGATCCGGACATGCCCGAGAACATGGCCCGCTACGCCCGTCCGACCGACGCGCGCACCCTGCCCGACGTGCTGCCCGGCGCCGACATCTTCCTGGGCCTGTCGGCCCCGCGCGTCTTCAAGCCCGAGTGGCTGCCGCTGCTGGCCGAAAAGCCGCTGATCCTGGCCATGGCCAATCCGGATCCGGAGATCCTGCCCGAGCTGGTCTACGCCGACCGCCCCGACGCCATCATGGCCACCGGCCGCAGCGACTATCCCAACCAGGTCAACAACGTCCTCTGCTTCCCGTTCATCTTCCGCGGCGCGCTCGACGTCGGCGCCTCGGAGATCAACGAGGCGATGAAGGTGGCGGCCGTCGAGGCCATCGCCGAGCTCGCCCGCGCCGAAGCCAGCGAAGTGGTCGCCAGCGCCTATGGCGGCGCAGCCCCGATGTTCGGCGCCCAGTACATCATCCCCAAGCCCTTCGATCCGCGCCTGATCCTGCAGATCGCCCCGGCCGTGGCCCGCGCGGCCATGGAGACGGGCGTGGCTACGCGTCCGATCGCCGACTTCGACGCCTACCGCGCCGAACTGGAGCTGTTCGTCTACCGCTCGGGCCAGCTGATGCGCCCGGTGTTCGAGCGCGCCCGCAAGGCCACCAAGGCCGCCAAGGTGCGCGTCGCCTACGCCGAGGCCGAGGACGAACGGGTCCTGCGCGCCGTGCAGACCGTGGTCGACGACGGCCTGGCCGCGCCGGTGCTGATCGGCCGCCGCGACGTCATCAAGGCCAAGGTCGCCGAGATGGGCCTGCGCCTCGACCTGGGCGGCGGCGTCGAGATCCTCGACCCGCTGGCCGACCACGAGGTGTTCGAGCCGATCGTCGGCCAGTACCAGAACCTGGTCGGCCGCCGCGGCGTGCCGCCCCTGGCCGCCAAGCGCCGCGTCGAGGGCCGTCGCACGGTGGCCGCCTCGATGCTGCTGCAGACCGGCCATGTCGACGCGGCCCTGGTGGGCGGCAGCGGCGACTGGTGGCAGCACATGACCTACGTGCTGCCGATCATCCCCAAGCGCGAAAACGTCGGCCGGGTCTACGCCATGTCGTCGCTGATCCTCGACAACGGCACGCTGTTCTTCTGCGACACCCACGTCAATGTCGAGCCGACCGCCGAGCAGATCGCCGAGATGACCCTGCTGGCGGCCGAATCGGTGCGCCGTTTCGGCCTGACGCCGAAGGCCGCGCTGCTGTCGCACTCCTCGTTCGGCGCCAGCAACTCGCCGACCGCCCGCAAGATGCGCGAGGCCCTGTCCATGGTGCGCTCGGCCGCACCCGAGCTCGAGGTCGACGGCGAGATGCACGCCGACGCCGCCCTCTCCCAGGCCCTGCGCGACCGCCTGGTCGGCGACAGCACCCTGAAGGGCTCGGCCAACCTGCTGGTCATGCCGACCCTGGACGCGGCCAACATCAGCCTGACCCTGCTGACGGCCGCCACCGAGGCCCTGCTGGTCGGCCCGATCCTGCTGGGCATGAGCCGCCCGGTGCACGTGCTGACGCCCAGCGTCACGGCCCGCGGCATCGTCAACATGACCGCCCTGGCGGTGAACCAGGCCGCCGCCGAGCGCGCCGCCGCCCAGGGCCTCTGATCCGGTCTCCCGGCGGCTTCGGCCGCCCGGGGACTTCAGTCGAGACCGCAGAACGCGAAAAGGCCCCGCCGGAGCCTCCAGCCATCCCAGGATGACGGAGGCCCCAGCGGGGCCTTCTTGCATTCAGGCGTCAGGCGCCGACCGCGAGCGATCGGCGCGCGTGAGGCTTAGAGGATGCGCAGGTTGCCGGCCGAGGTCTTGCCCGAGCGACGGTCTTGCTCCAGCTCGTAGCCGACTTGCTGGCCTTCGTTCAGGCCGCGCAGGCCCGCACGCTCGACGGCCGAGATGTGCACGAAGATGTCGCCACCGCCGTTGTCCGGCTGGATGAAGCCGAAGCCCTTGGTGCTGTTGAACCACTTCACGACGCCCGTACCGGCTTCGCCGGTGCCGCCGCCGCCGCCGTAGCCGCCGCCGCGCGGGGCGTCGAAGCTGCGTTGCGGACGACGCGGAGCGCCGCCGGCCGGAGCGGCGCCATGGCCGGTCACACGCAGGTTGCCGGCCGAGGTCTTGCCCGAGCGGCGGTCCTCTTCCAGCTCATAAGCCACTTGATCGCCTTCGTTCAGGCCCGACAGGCCCGAACGTTCAACCGCGGCGATGTGGACGAACACGTCCTGGCCGCCGTCCTCGGGCTGAATGAAGCCAAAGCCCTTGGCCGGGTTGAACCACTTAACGACACCGTTCGCCATCTTATCCTCAAAACCTCAATCGACGGGCCAATTGCCGGCCCGCGTCCTTCCACAGCAACTCATGACGCAAAACTGCGGCACGCGCTATGGCCTTTGCACGGAGAATATGGACGGGAGGCGGCCACAGGCCAGAAAAATTCGCGCGCGGCGGCCCGCCTGTCGCCAAAATACCACCATGAGTGGTAAATGCGGACATCAAAAAAGGCCGATACGACCGTATCGACCTTCAATTCGCCTGCGGGAGTTTGGGTGCGGGGACAGGATTTGAACCTGTGACCTTCAGGTTATGAGCCTGACGAGCTACCGGGCTGCTCCACCCCGCGGCAGGGGTATGTATCGTGGTGTAGGGTTCTGGACTTGTTTGACTTTGCTGGAT
>NZ_JBFTJR010000045.1:0-44495 GCF_056395525.1 Caulobacter sp. 10L414 | reverse complement strand
TCCCCGACCTAACGCGTGCGAACGCGGGAGCACGAGAACCTGTGCCCAACCCTCAAGGAACCTCCCCCCGTGGGGGAGGCGATCGCTTTAGCGATCGGTGGGGGGAGTGACTGCGAACTCACCCGCCGCCTCGAAAGCTGAAACCGGCCCCCCACCGGCCTTCGGCCGCCTCCCCCACAGGGGGAGGTTCGCCGATCAAGACCCTCCCCCTGAAGGGGGAGCATCTTGGACGGAGGGCCGGAGGGGGTGCGGTTTCAGCTGTCGAGACGCCGGAAAGTCATCTCCCACGCCCTCGGCGTTGGTTCGATCGCCTTCACCGCAGGGCTGCGCCTTGCGCCGAACCACCCTACATCCAGCGCCGAAGCCTAACCGGAGCCCCCATGACCATCACCGCCCACCGCGTCAGCGTTCCCGTCTTCGTCCAGGGGCTGAAGGGCCTGTCGGGCGTGCTGGCCAAGGCCGCCGCCCATGTCGAAGACCGCAAGCTCGATCCCGAGGCCCTGCTGAAGGCCCGGCTCTATCCCGACATGTTCCCGCTGATCCGCCAGGTGCAGATCGCCACCGACTTCGCCAAGGGCGCCAGCGCCCGCCTGGCCGGCCTCGAGGTTCCGGCCTGGGACGACGTCGAGACCAGCTTCGATGACCTGTCGGCCCGCGTGGCCCGCGCCATCGCCTATGTCGAGGGTCTGGATCCCGCCGCCTTCGACGGCGCCGAGGACCGCACCGTGGCCCTGACCCGTCGCGGCGAGACCACCGAGCACAACGCCCTCGACTACCTGACCGGCCAAGCCCTGCCGAACTTCTATTTCCACCTCTCCACCGCCTACGCGATCCTGCGCGAGAACGGCGTCGTGCTCGGCAAGCGCGACTTCCTCGGCACGGCCTGAGGCTTGTAACGCTCGTCATCCCGGCCGTGGCGTAGCGGAGAGCCGGGATGACGAGAAGAATATGGCGTCCATCAGGGTCGCCGCCGAAACGCCCACACCAGGCCAGCCAGGGCGGTGACCACACCCGCCACCGCCGACAACACCACTGCCAGTTCCTTCAAGACCTCCGGTTCCATTGCTCCACCCGTTACTCGACCCCGCATCGCGGTTACGGGCGAGAGTGACTCGCTCCGACGTCGGGTTCGGACGTATGTTCCGCTTTTGTTCTCATGTGCGTTGAAGGGCTCACGCCACCTCCCGCGTCGCCACCGCCTCCATGCCCAGGATCGCGGCCTTGCGCGCCAGGCCCCAGTGATAGCCGGTGAGGCGGCCGTCCTTGGCGATGGCCCGGTGGCAGGGGATCAGCAGCGAGATGGGGTTGGCGCCGATGGCGCCGCCGGTGGCCTGGAAGGCCTTGGGCTTGCCGGCCCAGGCCGCCACCTGGCCGTAGGTCGCCGTCCCGCCGGCCGGGATGCGCAGCAGCGCCTTCCACACCTGCACCTGGTAGGGTGAGCCGATCAGCACCACGGGCAGGGGGCCTTCGCCGGCGCCGAAGGCCTTCAGGGCGGTGTCCTGGGCGGCCGCGTCGTCGCGCACCCAGTCCGCGCCGGGCCAGCGGCGGTGCATGTCGGCGAAGCTGAAGTCGTCGTCTCCGTCCGAGAAGGCCAGGCCCGCCAGGCCGCGCTCGGCCAGCACGAACAGCCCGCGGCCGAACGGGGTGGGGGCCCAGCCCCAGCGCAGGGTCATGCCCGCCCCGCGCCGGCGCACGTCGCCCGGCGTGGCGGCTTCCTGGGCGATGAACAGGTCGTGCAGGCGCGAGGGTCCCGACAGGCCCGCGTCATAGGCCGCGTCGAGCACGCTGGCGCCGGCCTCGAGCGAGCGGCGGGCCTCGGCGTGGGCGATGGCGGCCACGAAGGTCTTGGGGCTGACCCCGGCCCAGCGGGTGAAGATCCGCTGGAAGTGGAACGGCGACAGGCCGACGGCGTCGGCGGCCTCGTCCAGCGACGGCCGGTCCATCCAGCGCTGGGCCAGCCAGTCCAGCGCCGTGGCCATGCGGTGATAGTCGGCCGAGCGTTCGGCCAGGCGCGCCAGGATTTCGGGGGCGGAAGGTTCGGACGGGACGAGATCGAGGGCCATCGCCGCACTCTACGCCGGCCGGGGCGGGGCGTCCGCCCGGTTCTTGCTAGCCGTGCCGTTCGGCCCTGGCCGCCTTGATCGCCCGTTCCAGGGCGCGGGCGAACGCCACCCGTTCCGCGGGGCTCAGCGCCCTGGCCAGGGTCAGGCGACGGCGCGACATGAAGAGACGCACGCGGCTCTCGTGCTCGCCCGGCTGGTCCAGGTCGACGCGGGTGAAGGCTGTGGGCGAGGTCCAGACCACCTGGGCGCCTTTCTCGTTTTCCCGGCTGACTGTAATGATCTCGGCGGTGACCTTGACCCGCTCCGACCGCGACAGGGCGCGGTTGCTGGCCCGCAGGGCCAGCCACAGGGCCAGCACGTCCAGCCCCAGGAACGGCAGCACCGGCGGCGCGCCGACCACCAGCAGGAATACAGCGACCATCAGGTTGAAGGCGACGGCCACGCCCAGCACCACGGCCATGCCGGCGCGGCTCAGCGACCGGTTGGGGCGGATCACGGCGTCCATGTAGAGCGCGGCGGCCATGCCAAAGGTCTACGCCCCTCGCGCCGCCTTGGCGAGCGGGCCGCATCACGGCATGGTCGCCGCCGATGGCCGCCAGCAAAACCCTCGTCAAGAAACGCCCCGCCGGCAAGCGGATCACCGCCGCCGAGCGCGAACGCGTGCGCATCCTGTTCGAGCGCTTCGAGAGCCTGGAGCTGCGCCCCAAGACCGAGCTCAACTATTCCAACCCCTACGAGCTGGTCACCGCCGTGGCCCTGTCGGCCCAGGCCACCGACGTGCAGGTCAACAAGGCCACCGGCCCGCTGTTCCAGGTGGCCGACAGCGCCGAGAAGATGCTGGCGCTGGGCGAGGAGGGGCTGATCTCCTACATCGCCTCGATCGGCCTTTTCCGCACCAAGGCCAAGAACGTCATCGCCTCGGCCCATATCCTGATGGACCGCTACGGCGGCCAGGTGCCGCTGAACCGGCAGGCGTTGGAAAGCCTGCCGGGCGTGGGCCGCAAGACCGCCAGCGTGGTGCTGAACGAGCTGGACGTCGAGCCGGCCATCGCCGTCGACACCCACGTGTTCCGCGTCTCGCATCGCCTCAAGCTGTCGGCCGGCAAGACGCCCGACGCGGTCGAGGACGATCTGATGCGGGTGGTGCCCGGTCCCTACCAGACCCGGGCTCACCACTGGCTGATCCTGCACGGCCGCTACATCTGCGTGGCCCGCAAGCCCAAGTGCGAGATCTGCAAGATCGCCGACCTCTGCCCGTCGCTGGGGCTGTTCTAGCGGCTTAAGACCCGCGCGCCCGGCTTGAAACGCGCGGTCATCGCCATCATCGCGACCACCCCGGCCGCCATCAGCAGCCAGGCGGCCGACAGGTCCGACGAGGCGTCGCGCACCCAGCCGGCGAAGAACGGCATGACGCTGGCCATGACGTAGCCGCCGCCCTGGACGAAGGCCATCAGGTCGCCGGCGCCTTCGGGATCGCTGGCGTGGTCGAGCGTGACGATCAGCGACAGCGGAAAGATCGCGCCGATGCCCGCGCCCAGGAGGCAGACGGTCGGCAGCACCAGCCATGGCGCCAGCAGCAGGCAGGCGATGCCGGCCAGCAGCGAGGCCAGCGCCGCCGCCAGCAGCGGCCGACGGTCGGGGCGGCGGGCGATGGCGGCCGAGACGGCCAGGCCGGCCAGCACTTCGCACACCGTCAGCGCCGACAGGGCGTAGCCGGCCTGATCGGCGGTCAGGCCGCGGCTGGCGTAGAAGGGCGGGAACCAGGCCAGCACCAGGGTGTAGGCGCCGGTGCCGATGCCGAAGAAGGTCAGCAGCAGCCAGGCGCGCGGGCTCTTCCAGATCGAAGGGCGGCGCAAGGTCGCCGGGCCGCCGGCCGGGGCGGCCGTCTCCGACTTGGCCGCGCGCATCCACAACGCCAGAGCCAGCACGGCGGGCGCGGCCCACAGGCCGAACATCGCCTGCCAGCCGGCCAGGCGGGTGACGCCCGTGGCCATGGCCGCGGCGACGGCCGCGCCGGCCATGATGCCGGTGGTGTAGAGACCCATCATCCGCGGCGCGCCCTCGCCGGTGGCCCGCTTGATGAAGCCGGGCATCAGGGCCTGAACGGCGGCGACGCCGACGCCGACCATGGCGGCGCTGGCGAACAGGCCCGCAGGTGTCGGCCAGATCGCCCGCAGGCCGCAGGCGAGCGCGATGGCCAGCAGGCCGATGGCCACGCCCAGGCGTTCGCCCAGCAAGCGGCGCAGCGGCGCGACCAGCAGGGCGCCCAGGCCCATCAGCAGGATCGGCAGGGTGGTCAGCAGGCCCGCGGCGGCCGATGAGGCGCCGGTGGCCGCCTTCACCTGGTCGAGCACCGGGCCGAGCGCGGCCAGGGCCGGGCGCAGGTTCAGGGCCGCCACGATGATCGCCGCGATGGTGAGCAGGGCGCCGCTTTTGGCGGCACGGGTGGAGAGCGGCGCGCTTTTACGCGCCTTGGCGTCTTCTTCGTAGGCGAGGACCACGATATATCTCGTCGGAAAGTATCTTGATGGCGAGATATATCCGATGGCGGCGAAAGCCAAGCGTCATGACCGCGCAGGCGCGGCCTCGATCCAGTGGCGGCGCGAGCGGCCGGACCTGGATCCGTTTCCGATGGAGCTGGTCGGGCGCCTCTGCGAGGTGGCCGAGATCGTGCTCAAGGAGCGCCTGGCGCCGCTGTTTTCGGCCCATGGCCTGCAGCGCGGGGAGTTCGACGTGCTGGCGACGCTGCGCCGGGCGGGGGAGCCTTACGCCCTGACCCCGACCGACCTCTACGAGACGGCCATGGTCTCGTCAGGCGGCATGACCGCGCGGATCGACCGGCTGGAGAAGATGGGCTTGGTCCAGCGCCGCCCCCACCCCCGCGACCGACGCGGCACGCTGGTGGCGCTGACGGAGGAGGGCAGGGGGCTGCTGGACACGATCCTGCCCCTGCACATCGACAACGAGCGAACGCTCCTGGCTTCGTTGGACGCCGGCGAGCAGCAGGCGCTGAGCGGTTTGCTGGCCAAGCTGCTGGCGGGATTGGAGCCGGCCTAGCTCCAGCTTTCAGCGTCATCCCGGACGGTCGAAGGCCGATCCGGGACCCAGGGGGCTGGGCGCGGCGCTTGCCTCAGCGCCGTGGCGGCGGCCAACGCAATGCGGCTGCCCCTGGGTCCCGGCTCTTCGCTTACGCTTCGACCGGGATGACGAGCGGGGGAAAGGGTGTCACACCCCCAGCCCCAGACCGCCGCGCGCCTTGGGCGGGTTGATGTGGCCGGCCTCGCGGGCGCGGGTCCAGTTCAGCTTCTCGACGTTCTCGCGGAAGGCGAAGCGCAGGATGTGGTCGGCGACCACCTGCTCCAGCTTGGCCAGGGCCTCGAGGTCTTCGGCCTCGACGGTCATGTCCAGGCCTTCGGCGTCGGCGGTCATCCGGCACGGACCCAGCGGCAGCGGGAAGAAGGCCGTGGTCTCGGTCAGTTCGACCTCGAACTTGTGGCCCCAGTGCTTGGCCAGCTGGGTCATGTAGCGGGCGGCCTTGTCGGTGACGAGGCGGGCGTGGCTCTGCATGATGGTGCTCCTCTGTTCCGGCCCGGTTCAGACAGCTTCGATCTGCGTTGCGGCGTCGTCCAAAGCCTTGGCGATGGCGGCGATCTGCTCGGAGCTTAGGCTTCCGGCGTGCAGTTTCAACCGCAGGGCCGTCTTCAGGTTTTCGCGGGCCCGCAGGATCTGCGGCGCGAAGGCGGCGCTGCGCGAGGCGGCCTCGGCCATGCGGGCGAACAGGCCGTTCACCGGCTGGGCGTTGGTTTCCAGGAAGGCCTGGCCCTCGTCGGTGATCGTGTACAGCTTCTTGCCGCCGCCGGCGTCGGTCGCGGCCACGTAGCCCAGCTCTTCCAGCAGGGTCAGGGTCGGGTAGATCACGCCCGGGCTGGGGCTGTAGGCGCCGCCGGCCGCGGTCTCGACCGCCTTGATCAGTTCATAGCCGTGGCTGGGCTTGTCGGCGATCAGCTTCAGCACGACCAGGCGCAGGTCGCCGTGGTCGAAGAAGCGGCCGCGCGGACCGCCGCGGCCGAAGCCCCGTCCGCCCATGCCGCCGTGCTCGCGGCCGTCGAAGCCGAAGGGATGGCGGCTGTGATGACCGCCGTGGCGGCCGTGGTGAGGGTGATGATGACGTCCAAACATGTGTGCTCTTTCGATGCAGTTTCGTTATATCGAAACGATAGATATATCGAAACCGATCGACGTCAAGAGCTATTTAGATATATCTGATGCTATCGGGATGCGACGGCGGCGGGGAAGGCCTGCGCGCACAGCTCCTCGCCGAAGGCGTCGCTGAGCTGTTCCTCGGCCTCGCCCATCTTGATCACGGCCAGTCGCGAGCCGACGATCGTCTTGCCGATGGCGTAGTCGCCGACGACCTTGCCGGTCCGCACGTCGACCAGCCGGGCCTGGCTGCGCAGCACGTTGGCGCCGCCGACCAGGGCGGTCATGGCCGGATTGGCCTTGTCGAAGCGATCGAGCTTCACCTCCAGCCGCAGCGGCCGCTCGCCCTTGGCGCAGCCGTCGAGCTTGGCCTGCACCCGTTGCTTGAACAGGGCGTCGAAGCCGTCGGTGACCTTCAGCTCGCCGCGCGTCAGCCGCACGTCGGCGACGCGGCTCTGGGCCTTCCAGTCCTTCGGCAGGTCTTCGACCGCGACGCTGCGCGACAGGCTCACGCAGCCCGTCGCCATCGTCGCCAGGCCCAGCAGGGCCGCCATCTTCGCCGCGTTCATCTCGTCGATCTCCCAATCCCCGGCCCTGAACGCGCCTATGGGCGGAATGGTCGCAGATCGAAAGAACGTCGGTATTGAATGATCGCGCGGCGCCTAGGCCGCGCGCAGGGTCTCGGCCAGCAGGCGGCCCTCGGCGGCGCGGCTGGAGCCGGCCCGCCAGGCCACGACGATCTCGCGGCTGGACTGGGCCGTGGCCAGCGGCCGCACCGTCACCGGCGCGTTCTCGGCCAGGCCCGCCTGCACGGCCATGGCCGGCAGGAACGACACCCCCAAGCCCGAGCCGATCATCTGCACCAGGGTGGGCAGGGACGTGGCCGCGAAGCTCTCTTCGTCGCCCAGGCCCTTGGGCGGCTCCAGCCCGCAGGCGGCCAGGGCGTGGTCGCGCAGGCAGTGGCCGTCCTCCAGCAGGATGACGTCCTGGCCGTCCAGGCTGGCCGGATCGACCTTGTCCTGCATGGCCATCGGGTGGTTGGCGGGGGCTGCGGCCAACAGTTCGTCATGCTCCACGTGGGCCCAGTCCAGGCCCGTCATGTCATAGGGCAAGGCGATCAGGGCCGCGTCCAGCGAGCCGGCCTTCAGCGAGGCGATCAGCCGCTGCGTCAGGTCCTCGCGCAGGAACAGGCGCAGCTTGGGGAACTGGTCGCGCAGCATCGGCAGGGCGCGCGGCAGCAGGTACGGCGCCACGGTCGGGATCACCCCCAGGCGAAAGCGCCCGGCCAACGGTTGGCCCGCGCCGCGCGCGGCCTGCACCAGGTCTTCGGTCTGGGCCAGGATCGAGGTCGCCCGGCGCACGGCCTCCTGGCCGGCGGCGGTGAGGATCACGCCCGAGCGGGCGCGGTCGACCACCGGCGCGCCGAGGATCTTCTCCAGTTCCTGGATCCCGGCCGACAGCGTGGGCTGGGTGACGTAGCAGGCCTCGGCCGCCCGACTGAACGAGCCGTGCTCGGACAGGAGCTTCAGGTACTGCATCTGGCGAAGGGTTGGGAGCATGGACCCGATATAGGCCGCCTCTATCGAAAAGCCAAAAGCAATCGAGCCGATTTCGGGCTCGCGCGGGGGCTCGGCCCATGCCGATTTCCCGGGCATTCCCTCGCTGGTCCCCGCCTTCGCAAGGAAGAACGGTTGGGGGGACGCCCGTCGTGTCGACCTACAGCGCCGCCTTCACCGCCGCCGCGAACGCCGCGCCGTGGTCGTGGGCGTGCTCGAGGAAGAGATCGGGCTCGATGATCTCCAGCTCCATCAGCTGCGGCGTGTGGTCCAGACCCCGGATCAGGTCGATGCGGGCGTAGGTCAGCGGCTGGCCCAGGGCGTCCAGCACCATGTGCGCAGCGTGCAGGGCCTCGGGCTCGGGCGCGATCTCGCTGACCTTGCCGCCGTACTGCGGCTGCACCCTGAAGTCGCCAGGCACGGCCACCTTGGTCACCGCGTGGCTGAAGGCGCCGTCGAAGAAGAACAGCGACAGTTCGCCCTCCTCGCCCACCGCCGGCAGGAAAGGCTGGATCAGCGCCGGGCCGGTCGGGGCGTCGGAAAGGTCGGGGTCGCGGCCCAGTTTCACGGTGCGGTGCGAGCCGCCCGAGACCTGCGGCTTGGCCACGACCAGGTCGACCTGGAAGCGGTCGCGCGCCCGCGCCACGGCCTCGGGCGTGACCTTGTCCAGGGTGATGGTCGGCACCACCGGCGCGCCCTTGGCGGCCAGTTCGGAGAGATAGGTCTTGACGGTGTTCCAGCGCAGCAGGCCCGGCGGGTTGGCGGCGCGCACGCCGGCCGCCTCCAGGGCGTCCAGCCGCGCATACCATTCCGGCTCGCGGTGGTGATAGCCCCACGACAGCAGCGGCAGGACGATCCCCTGCTCGCCGGCCTCGACCGGATCGGTCCACGGCCGCGAGGCCACGCTCAGGCCCAGGGCCCGCAGCGGCGCGGCCAGGCGCTCGAACAGCGGCGGCCAGCTCTGGGCGAAGCGCGGTTCGTCGGCGGCGGGAACCAGGATCAGGACGTCGGGCTGCGTGATGCTCATGCGCCAAGGGTTAGAAAGCCGCAGGGCGCGGGGCAAGGCCTGCGTTGCCAGCGCCCTCCCCTTCCTTTACTTGCGGTCGGTCAATCTTCCCGGAACAGAGCAGACATGACCGCCCTCTACGACGTCGCCGCCATCGGCAACGCCATCGTCGACGTGATCGCCCAGTGCGACGACGCCTTCCTCGACGCCCAAGGGCTGGTGAAGGGTTCGATGGCGCTGATCGACACGGCGCGCGCCAGCAGCCTGTACGACGCCATGGCGGCCGGCATCGAGGCTTCGGGCGGCAGCGCGGCCAACACCCTGGCGGGCGTGGCCAGCTTCGGCGGCAAGGCCGCCTTCATCGGCAAGGTCGCCGACGACCAGCTGGGCCGGGTGTTCACCCACGACATGCGCGCCATCGGCGGCATCTTCACCACCCCGCCGCTGGCCGAGGGCCCGGCCACCGCCCAGTGCCTGATCAACGTCACCCCCGACGCCCAGCGCACGATGTCGACCTATCTGGGCGCCTGCGTCGAGCTGACTGCCGCCGACGTCGACCAGGCCATCATCGAGGGCGCGCAGTACGCCTATCTCGAGGGCTATCTGTTCGACCCGCTGGAAGCCCGCCGGGCCTTCGCCAAGGCCGCCGCCCTGTCGCACGGCGCCGGTCGCAAGATCGCCATCACCCTGTCCGACAGCTTCGTCGTCGAGCGCCATCGCGAGGCCCTGCTCGGCTTCGTCGAGACCCAGTGCGACATCGTCTTCGCCAACGCCTCGGAAGTCTGCGCCCTGTTCCAGACCGACGACTTCGACGCGGCCGTGAAGGAACTGTCCAAGCGCGTCGAGATCGCCGCCGTCACCCGAAGCGAAAAGGGTTCGGTGGTCGCCTCCGGCGAGCACTTCCACGAAATCTCGGCCTTCCCCGTGGAAAAAGTCGTGGACACGACGGGCGCGGGCGACCAATACGCCGCAGGTTTCCTCTACGGCCTCTCCCAGGGGCGCTCGCTGGCCGACTGCGGCAAGCTGGGCTCGCTGGCCGCCGCCGAGGTCATCGCCCACTACGGTCCGCGTCCGCAGGTCAAGCTGCGCGACCTGGCCGCCCAGAACGGACTCTAACCACCCCAAGGTCTCGATCAGACCTTCAAGGACGAAGCATGGCCCGCACCGCTGAAGTGGTCCGCGAGACGAAAGAGACCCAGATCCGGGTCTGGATCGATCTCGACGGGACCGGCGCCTCGACGATCTCCACCGGCATTGGTTTCTACGACCATATGCTGGAGAGCTTCGCGCGCCACGGCGGCTTCGACCTGAAGATCGAGACCAAGGGCGACCTGCACATCGACATGCACCACACGGTGGAAGACACCGGGATCGTGCTGGGTCAGGCGATCAACAAGGCGCTGGATGGCTTCAAGGGCATCCGGCGCTTCGGCCACGCCTACATCCCGATGGACGAGACCCTGACGCGCTGCGCCATCGACCTGTCCAATCGCGCCTATCTGATCTGGAAGGTCGAGTTCAAGCGCCCCAAGGTCGGCGAGATGGATACCGAGCTCTTCAAGGAGTTCCACCACGCCTTCGCCATGAACTGCGGCGCGTGCATCCATCTGGAGACGCTGTACGGCGACAATACCCACCACGTGGCGGAGAGCGGCTTCAAGGCGCTTGCCCGAGCCCTGCGTCAGGCGGTGGAGTTCGATCCGAAGACCGGCGGCCAGGCGCCGTCGACCAAGGGCGTGCTGTAGGCTCCATGCAAACTCTCGCCCTGATCGACTACGGGTCGGGCAACCTGCGATCGGCGGAGAAGGCCCTGAACGAGGCCGCCCGCCGGCGCGGCGTCGCCGCCTCCATCGTCGTCACCGCCGACCCCGACATCGTGGCCAAGGCCGACCGGGTGTTCCTGCCCGGCGTCGGCGCCTTCGCCTCTTGCCGCGCGGGCCTGGACGCCTCGGGCGTGTTCGAGGCCATGAACGAGGCCGTGCACCAGCGCGGCGCGCCGTTCATGGGCATCTGCGTCGGCCACCAGCTGCTGGCCACCGAAGGTCTCGAGTTCGGCGTCACGCCGGGTCTCGACTGGATCGGCGGCCAGGTGAAGAAGCTCGTCCCGTCCGACCCGTCGCTGACCATCCCGCACATGGGCTGGAACGCGATCGCCTTCTCGCGCGCTCACGCCCTGTTCAAGGGCATCGAGGACGGCGCCCACATGTACTACGCCAATTCCTTCGCGCTCGACGCGGCCGACCCGGCCGATGTCGTGGCGACCAGCGACCACGGCGGCGCGTTCGTCGCGGCGGTGGCCAAGGGGAACGTCGCGGGCGTACAATTCCACCCTGAAAAATCACAAGCCGCGGGGCTCACCCTGCTCGCCAACTTCCTGGAATGGCGCCCATGATCCTCTATCCCGCCATCGACCTGAAGGACGGCCAGTGCGTGCGCCTGCTGCACGGCGACATGGACAAGGCCACGGTCTTCAACAACAGCCCGGCCGACCAGGCCCAGCGCTTCGTCAAGGACGGCTTCTCGTGGCTGCACGTCGTTGACCTGAACGGCGCCATCGAGGGCAAGTCGGTCAATACGGCCGCCGTGCAGTCGATCCTGGAGTCGATCTCGATCCCGGTGCAGCTGGGCGGCGGCATCCGCACGCTCGAAGGCATTGAGGCCTGGATCGAGGCCGGCGTGTCGCGCGTCATCCTGGGCACCGTGGCCGTCCACGATCCGGACCTGGTGCGCAAGGCCGCCCGCCTGTGGCCCGAGCAGATCGCCGTCGCCGTCGACGTGCGTGACGGCAAGGTCGCCATCGACGGCTGGACCGGCCTGTCGGACATCGACGCCATCACCCTGGGCAAGCGCTTCGAGGACGTGGGCGTGGCCGCCCTGATCGTCACCGACATCAGCCGCGACGGCGCTCTCACGGGCGTCAATGTCGAGGGCGTGGGCGAACTGGCCGACGCGGTCTCCATTCCCGTCATCGCCTCGGGCGGCGTGGCCTCGGTGGCCGATATCGAGCGCCTGAAGGCCCGCAAGGGCGTCGAGGTGGCCGGCGCCATCCTGGGCCGCTCGCTCTACGCCGGCACGATCAAGCCGGCCGAAGCGCTGGTCGCGGCGGCCGCCTGATGCTGAAGACCCGGATCATCCCTTGCCTCGACGTCAAGGACGGCCGGGTCGTCAAGGGCGTCAACTTCGTCGACCTGCGCGACGCCGGTGATCCGGTCGAACAGGCCGCGGCCTATGACGCGGCCGGCGCCGACGAGCTGATGTTCCTCGACATCACCGCCTCCAGCGAGGGCCGCGGCCTGATCCTGGACGTGATCTCGCGCACCGCCGAGGTCTGCTTCATGCCCGTCTCGGTGGGTGGGGGCGTGCGCCAGGTGGCCGACATGCGGCGACTGCTGCTGGCCGGGGCCGACAAGGTCTCGACCAACACCGCGGCCGTCGAGAACCCCGACCTGATCGCCGCCGGCGCCGACGCCTTCGGGGCCCAGTGCGTGGTGGTGGCCATCGACGCCAAGGCCCGCCCCGACGGCTCGGGCTGGAACGTCTGGACCTATGGCGGCCGCAAGGACACCGGCCTCGACGTGGTCGACTGGGCCGCCAAGGTGGTCGAGCGCGGCGCGGGCGAAATCCTGCTGACCTCGATGGACCGCGACGGAGCCAAGATCGGCTACGACATCCCCCTGCTCCAGGCCGTGACGGGCGCGGTCAACGTGCCGGTGATCGCCTCGGGCGGCGCGGGCAAGACCGAGCACCTGGTCGAAGCCGCCCGCGACGGCCACGCCGCCGCCGTGCTGGCCGCCTCGATCTTCCACTTCGGCGAGATCTCGATCGGCGAGGCCAAGCAGGCCATGGCCGCCGCCGGCGTGCCGGTGCGCCTGGACCCAACGCGAGCGGTCGCATGAGCCGGCTGTTCGAGGTCCTGCAGCGCCTGGCCGCCACGGTCGAGAGCCGCAAGGGCGGCGACCCGACCGCATCCTACACTGCCAAGCTGCTTAACGATCCGGCCCTGGCCGCCAAGAAGCTTGGCGAGGAAGCCGTCGAGACGGTTATCGCCGCCGTGGCTCAAGGTCCCGAGGCCCTGGCCTCGGAAAGCGCCGACCTGCTCTATCACTGGCTGGCCCTGATGGCCGCCTCGGGCGTGTCGCTCGACGCCGTGGCCGAGAAGCTGGAGGCCCGCGAAGGAACCTCGGGGCATGCCGAAAAGGCCTCGAGAGGCGGCTGATCTTTATGACCCCCTCTCCCATAGGGAGAGGGAGGGGCCCAGGCGATAGCCTGGGAGGGTGAGGGGTTACGAGGTCGGACGATGTGCCGGCGCTCCGTCGAACGCCGTAACCCCTCACCCCAGCCCTCTCCCTATGGGAGAGGGAGCATGCTCGCTCTTCCCCTACCCCTTACGCTTCAGCGCCACGTACAGCGCCCCCTCGCCGCCGTGGCGTTGGTCGGCCTGCGACACGCCAGCGATCATCTCGCGCAGGGCTGGATCGGCCAGCCATTCGGGCGTGCGTTGGCGAAGGACGCCGTGGCCCACCTTGCCCTTGCCGGTGATCACCAGCACCGCCCGGTGACCCTCGTCCCAGGCGCGGCGGATGAAGCGTTCCAGCGTGGCGCGGGCCTGGTCCTGGTCGAGGCCGTGCATGTCCAGGCGCGCGCCGATCGGGTCGTGGGCCTTGACGATGCGGCGGCGGCGGTTGGGCTCGATGCCCTCGGGCGGCGGCTTGGGCGCGGGCTTCGCCTTCAACGCCTTGATCTCGGACGGATCGATGCGCAGCGGCGCCACCGAGGCCAGGTGCGTCGGCGGCTCGACGTCAGCGGCGTGGGCCAGCAGTTCGGCCTTGCCTGGGCGGATGCGGGCCTTGTCGCGCATCTTCAGCGCCTTCTCGGGCGCGCGACCGGTCACGGTCGAGGCCACCAGCCGCCACAGGCGCTGGCCATCGTCTTCCGGCGGCCGTCGCTTGCTCATGGCGCTAGGGCTGCATCTGGGGGACCAGCCGCCACAGGCGCAGGTCGTGGCGCACGCGGCCGGCCTCGGTCCCGGCCGCCTGGCCGGTGCCCATGTAGAGGTCGGCCCGCACCTGGCCCTTGATCGCCCCGCCGGTGTCGAGCGCCACCACGGCGCGGCGATAGGTCGGGAAGGCGCCGGCCAGCTTCGGGGCGCTGGCGTCGATCCAGTAGAGGCCGCCCATGGCGTGCTGGCTGGGGTCGACGGCGATGGCGCGGCCGGCCGGCAGCGGCACGTTGGCCGCGCCCGTGGCCTGGCGGCCGTCGTCGGGCAGGGTCTGGAAGAACACGTAGCGCGGGTTCAGCTGCATGATCGCATCGGCCTTGGGGCCGCGATTGGCCGCCAGCCAGCCGCGGATCGCCTCGCCCGAGGTGTTGCCGTCAGCCAGCAGGCCCTGGTCGCGCATGGGCGTGGCGATGCCGACGAAGGTCTTGCCGTTGTGGGCGGCGAAGGCGGCGCGCACGCGGCGGCCGTCCGGCAGGGTCAGGACGCCCGAACCCTGGATCTGCAGGAAGAAGAGGTCTTCGGGCCGCATCCAGGCCAGCGGCCGGTCCAGCGGCGAGGCCTCGATGGCGGCGCGGTCGTCATAGGGCACGAAGGTCCCGCCGGCGGCGCGGCCGACCACGGTCTTGCCCTTCAGGCTGGGGTCGAAGGCGCCCAGGTCCAGCATGGCCAGGTCGGCCGGACGGCCGCGCATCGGCGCGCTGAACTCTGCCGAACGCGACATGCGCGCTTCGTACTCGGGGGCGAAATAGGCGGTCAGCAGGCCCTGGCCCGAAACGGCCTCGGGGCGGAAATTGGCTTCCAGGAACTGGCGGGCGCGGGCGTCGTCGACGGGACCGGCGGCCTTGGCCCGGCGGCAGACCTCGGCCGTGGCCGGATCCTTGGCGACGCCGCAGGTCTCGCGGAAGGCCTGCAGGGCGGCGGCGTGGTCTTCCTCGTTCCAGCCCTGCAGCGCCGAAAAGCTCGCCGGCGTCGTTGTCGTCGGCTGGATCGGTTGCGGCGGCGGGGTCGGGGTCTGGGCCGGAGGCGTCGGCGTGACCGGAGGCGGGGGCGCGGTCGTCGTACAGGCGGCCAGCACCAGGGCGGCCGCCGCGAGCGTCAGGACGGAACGCAGCATCAGGCTTCGGCGACCGCGACGCGCACCAGGGTCCAGTTGGGGTCGCGGCTCTTGAGGTCGCGCTCGAAGGTCCACAAGTCGGCGGTGCGGCGGTCGTCGACCGCCTCGCCGGCGGCGCTGGTCGAGCGCGTGCGCACCTCGGCCAGGATCCGCACCACGGCGCGGGCGGTGTCGCCTTGCACCTCGGCGCTGTCGAGGTCCATGCGCGGCTGGGCCAGCAGCTCGACGCTCTCGGTGCGCCCTTCCGCCTCGCGAGCGACCATGGCGCCTTCGAAATTGGCCATCACGTCGGCCGCCAGCAGCGGCTTCAGCGCCTCGCGGTCGCCGGCGGCGAAGGCCTTGAGGATCATCTCGTAGGCGTAGCGGGCGCCCGACAGGAAGCGGGCGGGATCGAAGTCGGGCTGGCGCGCGCGCAGGGCGGCCAGGCCCGTGGCGTTGACGGGCAACGCCGCCTCGGCGCTGTCGGCCGGACGGGTGGCGGCCGGGGCGGCCACGGGGGCGGGCGTGTCCTCGGGCTGACGCCCTACCCGGCGACCGAGAGTGGCGTAGAGCTGGTAGAGGACGACGGCGGCGAGCACCGCGAAGACGATCAGTTCAAGCACGACAAGTTCCGCATCGGGGCCGTCGATTGAGACGACAGCCTTCCTATATAGGCCAAGCGACCGCCCGCGTCAGGCGCCTGACGTTGCACGGCGTTCTCCCGCATGTTAGCAGCGCCGCTCACGCCTAACGGCCGATATGCCGCGCCGAGTATGGAAAAACCCTTCATGACCGATACCAACGGCGCTCCGCCCGCCGCCCAGGACGACAACGAAGCGGCCGCCGCCGGCATCCGCATCGTCGCCCAGTTTGTTCGCGACCTCTCGTTCGAAAACCCGCTCGCGCCGGACTCGCTCCGCGCCTCGGCCAGCCAGCCGGCCATCGACATGGGCGTCGAGATGAACGCGCGCGGTCGCGCCGACGGCCTGTTCGAAGTCGACCTGAAGCTGTCGGCCCGCGCCGAGCGCGACGGCCAGGCGGTGTTCCACGTCGAAGTCGTCTACGGCGGCCTGTTCCAGATCGCCGGCGTGCCGGAAGAAGCCCTCGAGCAGGTCCTGCTGATCGAGTGCCCGCGCTTCCTGTTCCCGTTCGCCCGTCGCCTGATCGCCGACGTCACCAGCGAAGGCGGTTTCCCGCCCTTCCTGATCGACCCGATCGACTTCGCCGGCGTCTACGCCGCGCGCAAGGCCCAGGCCGACGCCGGCCAGGTCGGCAACGCCTGATTTCAGGCGCAGTGCTGAAACTGGAAGCCCCGGCCGCTCTAGCGTCCGGGGCTTTCTGTTTGGCGGGGCCGCGAATGTCGTGGGGAGGTGTGATGGCGATCGACAAGAACGCTCTCTTCGAGTGCACCAGGTCGCTCTGGCCGGCCAACGCAGAGGTGTCGAGCCTCGACGCGCTGAATTCAATTTACGAGACCAACGAGGCGCTCGTGCCGGCCGGCGACGATTGGCGACAGGTGGCGTTGTGGGCCTTTCACCAGGCCTTGGCGGAGCTTGGGGCGCAGGCGCTCGCTGAAGGTTCGGCCGCCGTCCTGCCGGGGGCCGTTCCCTTCGCCGTCTTTGACAAATGGATGCGGTCCAATCTCGCCAAGGGGGAATGGGGCCCGGACGAGTGGTTGGCCGAACGGACGGAATGGGAGGCTGATGACCCCCCCTACGGCTGCAGCCGGTAGCCGCCCGCCTCGGTGATCAGGATCCGCGCCGTGGCCGGATCGGGCTCGATCTTCTGGCGCAGGCGATAGACGTGGGTTTCCAGCGTGTGGGTGGTGACGCCGGCGTTGTAGCCCCAGACCTCGGTCAGCAACTCCTCGCGCGATACCGGCTTGGAGCCGGCGCGGTAGAGGTACTTCAGGATGTTGGTTTCCTTCTCGGTCAGCCGCACCTTCTTCTGCTTGTCGTCGACGAGCAGCTTGGCCGAGGGACGGAACTCGTAGGGACCGATGCGGAACAGCGCGTCTTCCGAGGCCTCGTAGCTGCGTAGCTGGGCGCGGATGCGGGCCAGCAGCACGCCGAAGCGGAAGGGCTTGGTGACATAGTCGTTGGCGCCCGATTCCAGGCCCAGGATGGTGTCGCTGTCGCTGGCGGCGGCGGTGAGCATGATCACCGGCGCGGTGACGCCGTTCTTGCGCATCAGCCGGCAGGCCTCTCGGCCGTCCATGTCGGGCAGGTCGACGTCGAGCAGGATCAGGTCCGGCTTGATCTCGCGGGCCTGACGCACGCCTTCGCCGGCGGTCGGGCACTCGGCCACGGCGAATTCCTCGTGCAGGGCCAACTGCTCGGCCAAAGCGCCGCGCAGGTCGTCGTCGTCGTCGATGAGAAGCAGGGTCTTGCGTTGCGCCATGAGGCGGAACATGACCGCTACGAGGCCCGGCGCCAAGGGGCGCGGGCTTGCGGGAGCAGGGTTTGCGATGATCTTCCAGGCGCGTTCGGCCCAAAACGGGGCTGTGATCGACCTCGGCGACGGCCGCATCGTGCGCTGCGCGCTGGGCAAGGCCGGCGTCATCGCCGCCGCCGAAAAGCGCGAGGGCGACAACAGGAGCCCGCTGGGAACCTGGGCGATCCGCCAGGTGCTCTACCGTCCCGACGTCTATCCCGACGGTCCCAGGACGGCCCTGCCCGTCGCGCCGATCGCCCCCGACGACGGCTGGTGCGACGCGCCCGGCGACCCGAACTACAACCGCCCGGTCAAGCTGCCCTATCCGGCCAGCGCCGAGCGCATGTGGCGCGACGACGGCGTCTACGACCTGGTGGGGATCCTGGCTCACAACGACGACCCGCCGGTTCCAGGGATGGGCTCGGCGATCTTCCTGCACCTGGCGCGCGAAGGCTATCCCGGCACTGAAGGCTGCGTGGCCCTGGCGCGGACGGATATCGAGGCGCTGCTGGAAAAGGCCCGGCCGGGCGATGCGATCGGGATATCGGAGTAGTCCTTCTCCCCTTGCGGGAGAAGGTGTCGACGAAGTCGACGGATGAGGGGTCTCTCGAGCTTGAAAGACCACGCCCGGCCTGACCGCTATCGCGGCTGACGGGATCGTCGACCCCTCACCCGACCTCCCTTCGGGAGGCCACCCTCTCCCGCAAGGGGAGAGGGATCAACGGGAGCCGAACAGCGCCGAGCCCACCCGCACCGAGGTCGCGCCGCAGGCGACGGCGGTCTCGAAGTCGTCGCTCATGCCCATCGACAGCTTGTCCAGCCCGTTGCGCGCGGCGATGTCGGCCAGCATCCGGAAATGCGGCGCGGGGTCCTCGTCGGCGGGCGGGATGCACATCAGACCCTCGATCGTCAGGCCGTAGGGTCCCCGACAGGCGGCGATGAAGGCGTCGGCCTCGGCGGGCGTCACGCCGGCCTTCTGCGGTTCCTGCCCGGTGTTGACCTGGACATGGAGGCGCGGGGCCCTCCCCTGCGCCTGGACCTCGTCGGCCAGCACCCGGGCCAGCTTTTCGCGGTCCAGGGTCTCGATCACGTCGAAGAAGGCCACGGCGTCGCGGGCCTTGTTGGTCTGCAGCGGGCCGATCAGGCGCAGTTCGATCTGGTCGCGCAGCGGCGTCCAGCGCTCCTTGGCCTCCTGCACGCGGTTCTCGCCGAAAACCCGCTGGCCTGCGTCGAACACAGGGGCGATATGCTCCCAGGGCTGCAGCTTCGACACCGCCACCAGCTGGACGGCGTCGGCGGGGCGGCCGGCCGCGAGGGCGGCGGCGGCGATGCGGGATCGGATGGCGTTCAGGGCTTGCGACATGTCGGACCAGGAAACAGGCAGTCTGGAGACCCTCTCTAGAACGGCCGCGCGGCTTCGCCCATGGGTCTGGCCGGGCGATCCCCTGCCGCGCCTGCTGTTTTTCACCGACCCCTTGCGGGTTCCAGACCCGGAGGCCGTCGCCGAGCGCCTGCCGGCGGGCGCCGGGATCGTCTACCGGCCCTTCGAGGCGCCGGACGCGATCGAGCGCGGCCTGCGCCTGGCCGCGATCGCCCGGGCGCGCGGCCTGCTGCTGCTGGCCGGCGCCGATCCGGCCCTGGCCGAGGCGATCGGGGCGCTCGGCGTCCACCTGCCCCAGCGCTTGGCGCAGACCGCGGCGGCGATCCGTCTGGACCATCCCGCCTGGCGGATCACGGCGGCGGGGCATGATCTCGCGGCGGTTCGAACCGCCGAGCGCGCCGGGGTCGAGGCGGTGGTGGTCTCGCCGGTCTTCCCCAGCAACAGCCCGTCGGCCGGAAAGCCGCTGGGCGCGGCGGGGCTGGCGGCCATCGCGGCGGATGCGGCCCTGCCGGTCTACGCCCTGGGCGGCGTCAACGCGAAAACCGCCGACGCGCTGGTCGGCGCGGGCGTCTATGGCCTGGCGGGGATCGAAGGGTTCGGCGCCTGAGCGCCGAGGATCAGAATTTGAACGCCGTTTCCAGCTTCACGCGCGGCGTGGGCTCGCGGGTTTCGTTCTTGCGAGCGGCGGCCACGGGGTTGTTCTCGCCCAGGGCCACGGCGCCGCCGACGCGGATCGACGGGGTGACCTTGTAGTAGGCCCCGGCCTGGACGTCCTTGAGCTCCATCTCGCGGCCGACCGGCTGGTCGAGGTCGAGCTTGAGGCCCCACTTGCCCTTGCGGGCGTCGAACTCGAGGGTCTTCTTGGGGTTCTGCGGGCTGAACGGCGCGCCTTGCGCCCCGGTGAAGTCGTTCTTCACCGTGAAGTCGGCGGTGGCCGGCGCGGTGCGGGTCTTGGTTTGGGCATGAGCCAGCGAAGCCGATCCGGTCAGGATCAGCGCGGCGGCGCCCGCCAATACGAATTGCGTCGCGACCTTCGTCACTCGACACCCATTCCCCAAAAATAACCCCTGCCCGAACCCTATATAGGTACGGACACCCTGAAAGCCGAATAAAGGCCTTGGTACAACGCGGTCAACAGGGCTTGGATCACGCTGATCGTCGCAGGTTACGATTCAAGCGGCGCCTGTGGCGGCCATGTCACGCGATTCCTGTTTTGACGCAGCGCGGCCATGCTATAGAGCCGTTCCGGCTGCGGGGGCGCGCCTGGGCTGCGCGCACGCGCCGGCAGATTTTTGGAGCGAGGTACTATGGCGTTTGAGCGTGGGTCCATGTTGCGCGGCGTCGCCGCCGGCGTGCTGGCTCTGTCGGTTCTCGGCGTGGGCGCGTGCAGCAGCAACAAGCCGCCCAAGACCTTCACCAGCCAGAGCGAAGAGCCCGGTTTCCAGCCCTTCGGCCTGTTCAAGAAGAGCCCGAAGGCCGCCACGAGCGAAGGCTCGATCGGCGTCAACGGCTTCCTGTGGCGCGCGTCGCTGGACACCCTGGCCTTCATGCCGCTGGCCTCGGCCGACCCGTACGGCGGCGTGATCGTCACCGACTGGTACATCAACCCGGAAAAGCCGGACGAGCGCTTCAAGGCCACCGTCTACATCCTGGACACGCGCCTGCGCGCCGACGGCCTGAACGTCACGATCTTCAAGCAGGCCAAGGACGCCTCGGGCGCCTGGGTCGATACGGCCGCCTCCGACCAGACGGCGACTGACATCGAGAACGCCATCCTGACCCGCGCGCGTCAGCTTCGGCTCTCGAACATCCGGAACTAAGGGCTCTTTCCAGTCCGAAGGATCCGCGCGGGAGCCCCTCGTCTGGCGACAAGGGGCTCCCGTTCGCATATTTAGGCGCGCCCCGGCCGCGAAACCGCTTATGAGCATTGCGGAACGCGTCTCTTGTTAAGCGTTGGAGCGCGCCCGAGCGGGTTAACCGCTCACACTTAACCCTGGCGCGCCCTACGCGCCCTGTCCGCTAGCTCTTCTGGTTTCCATGGCCCGCTACAATCCCAAAGACACCGAGCCGAAGTGGCGCGCCGCCTGGGCGAACGCCAACACCTTCCTGACGCCGATCGCTCCCGACGCGCGTCCGAAGTACTACGTGCTCGAGATGTTCCCCTATCCGTCGGGGCGCATCCACATGGGCCATGTGCGCAACTACGCCATGGGCGACGTCGTAGCCCGCTACAAGCGCGCCCAGGGCTTCAACGTGCTGCACCCGATGGGCTGGGACGCCTTCGGCATGCCCGCCGAGAACGCGGCCATGGAACGCGGCGTCCATCCCAAGGGCTGGACCTACGACAACATCGCCTCGATGCGCGAGCAGCTGAAGGCCCTGGGCCTGTCGGTCGACTGGTCGCGCGAGTTCGCCACCTGCGACCCGGAATACTACGGCAAGCAGCAGGCCTGGTTCCTGCGCCTGCTGAAGCGCGGCCTGGTCTACCGCAAGGAGGCCTCGGTCAACTGGGACCCGGTCGACATGACCGTGCTGGCCAACGAGCAGGTGATCGACGGCAAGGGCTGGCGTTCGGGTGCGACCGTCGAGAAGCGCAAGCTGACCCAGTGGTTCCTGCGCATCACCGACTACGCCGACGCCCTGATCGACGGCCTGAAGACCCTGGATCGCTGGCCCGAGAAGGTCCGCATCATGCAGGAGAACTGGATCGGCCGGTCCACGGGCCTGCGCTTCAAGTTCCAGTTTGAGGGCGAGGCGCCCGACGGCCTGGCCGAGGGCCTGGAAGTCTACACCACCCGTCCCGACACCCTGTTCGGCGCCAGCTTCGTGGGCATCGCCCCCGAGCACCCGCTGGCCGAGCAGCTGGCGGTCGAGAACCCCGACCTGCAGGCCTTCATCGCCGAGTGCCGCAAGGGCGGCACCTCGGAGGCCGACATCGAGGGCGCCGAGAAGCTGGGCCGCGACACCGGCCTGCGGGTGAAGCACCCGCTGGACCCGTCGATCACCCTGCCGGTGTGGATCGCCAACTTCATCCTGATGGACTACGGCACCGGCGCGATCTTCGCCTGCCCGGCCCACGACCAGCGCGACCTGGATTTCGCCCGCAAGTACGACCTGCCGGTGCTGCCGGTGGTGCTGCCGCCGGGCGCGGATCCGGCCGAGTTCGCGGTCGGCAAG
This sequence comes from Caulobacter sp. 10L414, assembly GCF_056395525.1. Taxonomy (NCBI): domain Bacteria; kingdom Pseudomonadati; phylum Pseudomonadota; class Alphaproteobacteria; order Caulobacterales; family Caulobacteraceae; genus Caulobacter; species Caulobacter sp. 10L414. The sequence continues at coordinate 22,587 of NZ_JBFTJR010000045.1, read as the reverse complement.
GAAGCCTATGTCGGCCCGGGCAAGATCTTCAACTCCGAGTTCCTGGACGGGATGGAGGTCGAGGCCGCCAAGACCGAGGCCGTGGCCCGCATCGAGGCCGCCGGCCAGGGCCAGGGCGCAACCGTCTATCGCCTGCGCGACTGGGGCGTCTCGCGCCAGCGCTACTGGGGCTGCCCGATCCCGGTGATCCACTGCCAGGCCTGCGGCCCTGTCGCCGTGCCGGAAGACCAGCTGCCGGTCGTGCTGCCCGAGGACGTCACCTTCGACCCCAACAAGCCGGGCAACCCGCTGGTACGGCACCCGACCTGGAAGCACGTCAACTGTCCGTCGTGCGGCGCCCCGGCCGAGCGCGAGACCGACACGCTGGACACCTTCGTCGACAGCAGCTGGTACTTCGCCCGCTTCACCGACCCGACCGCCGCCGAGCCGATCGACAAGACCTGCGCCGACCACTGGATGTCGGTCGACCAGTACATCGGCGGCGTCGAGCATGCCGTGCTGCACCTGCTGTACGCCCGCTTCATCACCAAGGCGCTGAAGGACGAGGGCCTGCTGTCGGTGGACGAGCCCTTCGCGGGCCTGTTCACGCAGGGCATGGTCACCCACGAGGCCTACAAGGACGAGGCCGGCGACTGGGTCGAACCGTCCGACGTGGTGATCACCGCCGAGGGCAATGTCCGCACGGCCAAGCACGCCAAGACCGGCGCGCCGATCGTCATCGGCGACATCGAGAAGATGTCGAAGTCCAAGAAGAACGTCGTCGCGCCGGAAGACATCTTCGAGGCCTACGGCGTCGACGCCGCGCGCCTGTTCGTGATGAGCGACAGCCCGCCCGAGCGCGACGTTCAGTGGAGCAATTCGGGCGTCGAGGGCTCGTGGCGCTTCACCCACCGCCTGTGGAACGAGTTCGACAGTCAGCCGGCCGGCGACTTCGCCCATGACGACGCCGACGAGACGGCCCTGGCCCTGCGCAAGGCGGCCCACAAGCTGATCGGTTTTGTCACCGACAGCATCGAGGGCTTCCGCTTCAACAGCGGCGTGGCGCGCCTGTACGAGTTCCTGAACGCCCTGAAGGCCGCCCCGGCTGAAGGCGGTTCGAACGCCGTGCTGGCCGCCCGCGCCGAGGCGCTGGACATCCTGGCCCGCCTGGTCGCGCCGTTCACCCCCCACCTGGCCGAGGAGGCCTGGGTGCGCCTGGGTCGTGACGGCATGGTGGTCGACGCCCCGTGGCCTAAGGCCGATCCGGCCCTGGCCGCCGACGACGAGCGCGTGCTGCCGATCCAGATCAACGGCAAGCGCCGCGGCGAGATCAAGGTCAAGGCCGGCGCCCCGGATGACGAGGTGCAGAAAATCGCTCTGGCGGATCCTGCCGTCATGGCCCACCTTGAGGGCGTCACGGTCCGCAAGGTGATCGTGGTCAAAGACCGCATCGTCAACATCGTGGCGAACTGATCCATGAAGCGTCTCCTGGCGGCCGCCGCCCTGTTTTCGACCCTCGCCCTGTCGGCCTGCGGCTTCACCCCGCTCTACGGCCAGCACGGCGTCACCGGCGGCCTGGGCGCGATCGAGGTGGTGGCGGCCGACGGCCGCGCCGGCTACCTGCTGCGCGAGCAGCTGGACGACGCCCTGGCGCGTGATCCCAACGTGCTGGCCTCGCACCGCCTGACCTACAAGGTCGAGGAGAAGCGCTTCGCCCGCGGCGTGCGCGTCGACAACGTGGCCAACCGCTACGAGCTCAACATGAAGGTCGAGTGGAAGCTCACCGACACGACGACGGGCTCGGAAGTGCGCAAGGGCGTCGCGACGGCGGTGGTCACCTACGACTCCGCCGACCAGCCCTACGCCGCCATCGCCGCCCAGCAGGACGGCCAGGAGCGCGCCGCCGCCGAGGTCGCCCGCAAGATCCAGCTGGACCTGGCCGCCTGGCTGGCCGGCAAGGCGCCCGCCTGATCACGTGGCCATCCTTTCCAAGCGGCAGGACGTCGAGCGGTTCCTGAAGGACCCGACCCCCGACGTCCGCGCCGTCGTCATCTACGGCAAGGACCGCGGCGTGGTGCGCGATCGCGCCACCCAGCTCGCCCACAAGGTGGTTGAACGGCCCGACGACCCCTTCGACACCGCCCTGCTGACCGAGGGCGACCTCGACAGCCAGCCCGGCCGTCTTGAGGATGAGCTGGCGGCCCTGTCTATGATGGGCGGCAAGCGGCTCGTGCGCCTGCGGTTGATGGGCGAGAAGGCCGGTCCCGACAAGCAGGCCGCCGAGGCGCTGACCGCCCATGTCGAGGGCCGGCTGAACCCCGAAGCCTTCTTCCTGGTCGAGGCCGGGGCCCTGGGTCGCGACTCCGCCCTGCGCAAGACGGGCGAGAAGGCCAACGGCTGCTACGTCATACCCTGCTACGAGGACGAGGTCGGCGACATGGCGCGCCTGACCCGCGACGCCCTTTCGCGCGACGGCGTCAGCCTCAACGGCGAGGCGCTGGACCTGTTCGTCAACCGCCTGCCCAAGGAGCGCGGCGTGGCTCGCGCCGAGATCGAGCGGCTGGCCCTCTATCTGGGTCCCAACAGCGGCGTGGTCGCCACGCCCGCCGACCTGACCGACTTCCTCGGCGTCGAGCCCGAGGCCTCGCTCAGCGACGCCGCCGCCGACGCCTTCGGCGGCAAGATCGGCGCGGCCCAGGCCGGCCTGCGTCGCGCCGCCCAGGAAGGCGAGGGCGGTCCGGCCGCCGTGCGGGCCATGGGCTACTATCTGGGCCGCCTACGCCGCACCCTGACCCTGCACAAGAACGGCGTCGATCTGGGCGCGGCCGCCAAGGCCTCGGGCGTGTTCTGGAAGACCGAACGTGAGTTCCTGCGCCAGGCCCGCGCCTGGACGCTCGAGCATCTTCTGACCGTGCAGCAGGACATCCTGGTCGCCGACAAGGCCTGCAAGACGTCAGGGTCTCCAGACCAGCTGATCGCCGAACGCCTGGCCCTGCAGATCGCCGGACGGGCGCGACGGCTGGGGCTGTAGGCGAAGGCCCTCTCCCCGAAGGGGGGAGGTGGCCCGAAGGGCCGGAGGGGGAAACATCCCCCGCGTCTCAGCCGCGTCGAACAGCGTAGTCACATCCCCCTCCGTCGGCTTCGCCGACACCTCCCCCTTCAGGGGGAGGGTCTCCAATGCACTTTCCGTCAAACCTCGATGCAGGCGCGCGCGCCTGCTTGACGCCCTCACGCGCAGCGCCCAGAAGCCGGACGTGACCGACACCTCCGCCGCGCCCGAACCGACGTCCGCCCCGCCCGCCGAGAAGGGCGGAGGCCTGCTCAAGTCGTCGATGATCTATTCCGGCCTGACCCTGGTCAGCCGGCTGATGGGCTTCGTGCGCGATCTCGCGATCTCCTACCGCATGGGGGCCAGCGCCACGCCGGCCGCCGATGCGTTCAACACGGCCCTGGCCTTTCCCAACCTCTTCCGCCGCTTCTTCGCCGAGGGCGCTTTCGCGGCCGCCTTCGTGCCGGCCTACGCCAAGTCGCTGCAGGAGGACGGGGAGGAGAAGGCCGACATCCTGGCCGCCGACGCCATGGCCACCCTGGCGGCCGCCACCATCATCATCACCGTGATCTGCCAGTTGGCCATGCCCTGGCTGATGATGCTGATCAGCCCCGGCTTCGCCGCCGACCCGGCCAAGTACAAACTGGCCGTGGTGCTGACCCAGATCACCATGCCCTACCTGCCGTGCATGGCTATCGTGGCGCACCTGTCGGGCGTGCTGAACGCCCGCGACAAGTTCATCCTGTCGGCCGGCGCGCCGGTGCTGCTGAACATCGCCACCCTGATCTTCATCCTGCCGCAGACCAACGCCGTCTCGGCCGCCACCTGGGGCTCGGTGGGCGTGATCGTCGCCGGCGTCGCCCAGGCGGCCCTGCTGGTCTGGGGCGTCAACAAGTCCGGCGCCAAGGTCCACTGGCGGCTGCCGCGTCTGACGCCCGAGGTGAAGGCCCTGATCGGCAAGGCCATCCCCGGCGCCCTGGCGGCCAGCGCCACCCAGGTCAACATCTTCATCTCCGGCAACCTGGCCAGCCACGTCCCCGGCGGCCGCACCTGGCTGGCCACCGCCGACCGGCTCTATCAGCTGCCGCTGGGCCTGGTGGGCGTGGCCATCGGCGTGGCCCTGCTGCCGCGCCTGGCGCGCGCCGTGAACACCGGCGACGGCGAGGACGCCCAGAGCGCCATGGACCAGGCCATCGCGCTCGCGCTGGCCTTCACCCTGCCGGCCGCCGCGGCCCTGGTGGCCATGCCCGGCTTCCTGTCGGACGGCCTCTACACCCGCGGCGAGTTCACCGTCTTCGACGCCAGCCAGACGGCGTCGGCGCTGTTCTTCTACGGCCTGGGCACCCCGGCCTTCGTGCTGCAGCAGCTGTATTCGCGGGCCTTTTTCGCGCGCGGCGACACCAAGACGCCGATGCGTTTCGCCCTGATCTCGGTGGCGGTGAACATCGCCTTCGGCATCGTGCTGTTCAATCTGGTTGGCGTGAAGGGCATCGCCGCGGCGACCGCCATCGCCTCGTGGCTCAATGTCGGCCAGATGGCCTTCACCCTCTGGCGCAAGGGCCATTACGGCCCGTCGGGCCAGACCTGGTCGCGGGTGACCCGCATCCTGCTGGCCAGCGTCGGCATGGGCCTCGTCCTGGCGGCGGCCTCGCACTGGCGGCCGCTGATCGAGGCGCCGCTGGAGGCGCTGGGCCTGCGCGGCCACGTGATCGGCGCCAAGGAAGCCGCCCTCGTCCTGACCGTCCTGGTCGGCGGCGGCCTCTATTTCCCGCTGCTGTTCCTGTTCGGCGGGGTCAAGCCGAGCGAGCTGAAGGCCGCCCTGCGGCGCGGCAAGGCGACCTAGAGCCTTGTCGCAAGGGCGCGGGGACGGTAACGAGCATGCCCATGGCTTTGATCGGTTCCCTCGCGCCGCGATGGCGCAGCTTCCGCTGAACCCGATCGCCGCGTCTGCGGACGCGGCCCGCGCCCTCGTGCGCGCCGCCATTCCGACCGTTTCCGACATCCAAGGCTGAAGCCATGACCGACCAAGCTCCCGTCGCCTACGCGGGTCCCAAGCGCATCCTGTCCGGGATCCAGGCCTCCGGGGCCCTGCACCTGGGCAACTATCTCGGCGCCCTCAAGCGCTTCGTCGACATCCAGGACGAAGAGCCCTTCATCTTCGTCGCCGACATGCACGCCATCACCGTCTGGCAGGATCCGGCGGTGCTGGCCCAGCAGACCCGCGAGATCGCCTGCGCCTACATCGCCGCGGGCCTGGACCCCAAGAAGGCGACGATCTTCCCGCAGTCGGCCGTGCCGGCCCACGCGGAACTGGCCTGGATCTTCAACTGCGTGGCGCGCCTGGGCTGGCTCGACCGCATGACCCAGTTCAAGGAAAAGAGCGGCAAGCACAAGGAGCGCAGCTCGGTGGGCCTCTACACCTACCCGGTGCTGCAGGCGGCCGACATCCTGCTCTACAAGGCCACCCACGTGCCGGTGGGCGAGGACCAGAAGCAGCACCTGGAACTGACCCGCGACATCGCCCAGAAGTTCAACAACGACTTCGGCGCCCCGGGCGGCCAGCCGGCCTTCTTCCCGGTCACCGAGCCGGTGATCGAGGGTCCGGCCACCCGCGTCATGAGCCTGCGCGACGGCACGGCCAAGATGAGCAAGTCCGACCCGTCGGACGCCTCGCGCATCAACCTGATGGACGACGCCGACGCCATCGCCGCCAAGATCCGCAAGGCCAAGACCGATCCCGAGCCGCTGCCGGAAACCGTCGAAGGCCTGGCCGAGCGTCCGGAAGCCCGCAACCTCGTGGACATCTACGCGGCCCTGTCGAGCACCACGCGCGCCAAGGTCATCGAGGAGTTCGGCGGCAAGGGCTTCGGCACGTTCAAGCCGGCCCTGGCCGAGCTGGCGGTCGAGGTCATGAGCCCGATCGGCGCGCGCATGCGCGAGCTGACCGGCGACCCGGCCCAGATCGACGCCATCCTCAAGGACGGCGCCGAGCGCGCCCGCGCCGTGGCCGATCCGGTCGTGGCCGAGACCAAGAAGCTGGTCGGCTTCTGGGGCGCGTAAGAAAACCCTTCTCCCATAGGGAGAAGGAGGGGCCCGCGCCGCAGGCGTGGGAGGATGAGGGGTTAAGGCGTTGGCCGGCGTGCCGGCGCGATCTTGGGATGACCGGTGAGGGCGAAACCCCTCACCCTCCCACCGCTGCGCGGCGGGCCCCTCCCTCTCCCTCCGGGAGAGGTTCTTCAAGCTCTTGCCCTCGGGCCCAGCAAGGGCCACATGTCCGGCATGTTCATCCAGACCGAAACCACGCCCAATCCCGACGTGCTGAAGTTCCTCCCCGGCCGCGAGGTCCTGGTGGACGGCGCGCGGGAGTTCCGCACCCCCGAGGAAGGCGAGGCCTCGCCGCTGGCCGACGCCCTGTTCCGTCTCGGCGACGTGACGCGGGTGTTCTTCGGTCCGGACTTCCTGACGGTGACCAAAGGCGAGGACGCCCAGTGGCCGCACCTGAAGGCTCCGATCCTGGCTGCGATCATGGATCACTTCACCAGCGGCCGCCCGCTTCTGGTGAGCGAGGAGGCCGCCGGCGGCCACGACGAGGACGGCGTCTATGACGACGAAGCCGCCCAGATCGTCTCCGAGATCAAGGAACTGCTCGACACCCGCATCCGTCCGGCCGTGGCCCAGGACGGCGGCGACATCGTCTTCAGCCGCTTCGAGCCGGCCACCGGCGTCGTCTGGCTGCACATGCGCGGCGCCTGCTCGGGCTGCCCCTCGTCGTCGGCGACGCTGAAGTCGGGCGTCGAGAACATGCTCAAGCACTACGTGCCGGAAGTGACCCGGGTCGAGCAGACGCTCTGATCTTCCCGGTCCCGGGGCTGCTTTTCGGCCCCGGGCGCCTTGCGCGATCCGTCGGGATCCCCATACTGTAACTACATAAGTTGCGATTATGGTTTCCTATAAGGATCGCTGATGTCCAAGCTCGACACCGCCGCTCTCGCCCAGCTGTTCACCGAGGCGCGCACGCGCAACGGCTGGAAGTCCGACCCCGTGCCGGAAGCGGTGCTGCGCGAACTGTACGACCTGGTGAAGTTCGGCCCGACCGCCGCCAACGCCACCCCGGCGCGCTTCGTCTTCGTGACCAGCCCGGAAGCCAAGGAAAAGCTGGCCGCCCTGTCGTCGGGCTCCAACGCCCCGAAGATCCTGGCCGCGCCGGTCACCGTCATCGTCGGCTACGACCTCGATTTCCCCGAGACCCTCGACAAGCTGTTCCCGCACGCCCCGGGCGCCAAGAACTGGTTCAGCGATCCGGTGGCCAAGGAGTGGGGCGCGCTGCGCAACAGCTCGCTACAGGGCGGCTACTTCATCCTGGCGGCCCGGGCGCTTGGCCTGGACGTTGGTCCGATGTCGGGCTTCGACAACGCCGGCGTCGACGCGGCCTTCTTCGGGGGCACCAACATCAAGAGCAACTTCATCGCCTCGATCGGCTACGGCACCGACGAGGGCCTGTTCCCGCGCAACCCGCGCCTGGACTTCGAGGAAGCCGCCCAGATCCTCTGATCGAAGCCTTCGCGAAAATCGCACGGTCGCGTGCGATTTTCGCACTTCGGCGCTAGAACGGGGTCATGACCCTCCGTCTCGCGCTCATCGCCGCGCCGCTGGCCCTGCTGGCCGCCTGCGGCCCCGCCGAAAAGACCCCCGCCCAGTCCTCGGGCAAGCCCGACGCGGCCGCGCCGCAAGCGGCCAAGCCGGCCGACGGCCAGGCCGTGATCCGGATCACCCCCTATACGGGCGGCCCGCTGCAGGTGGGCGCCGCGGGCGTGGGGCCCATCACCGCCGCCACCGCCTTCGACCAGGCGACGATCCAGGCCCTGTTCCCCAAGGCCGTGGTCAAGAGCGCCTTCATCCACGTCGGCGACGGCCCGCCGGGGCCGATCATCACTGTCGAGCAGGACAACGTCCCGCTGCTGGAGATCGGCAAGGGCGCCGACGGCGGCATCGCCGAGATCCGCCTGGCCGCCGGCGACGTGCGCGGTCCCAAGGGCGAGAGCCTGCTGGCCAAGTGGGCCGCCCTGGGCTTCACTACGGGCCAGTGCCGGGCCGGCGAGGGCCGCACCGTCAACCAGACCGTCTGCGTGCGCCCCGAAACCCCGACGGTTTCCTACGTCTTCGGCGTGCCCGGCTGGACCAAGGGCGGCGTGCCCGACGAGGCGACGCTGAAGGCCAAGGCCCAGCTCAACGAGTTCGTCTGGCGTCCGGCCGAGACCGCCCAGGTCGGGGCCGCCTGATCTTGCGCGTTCTTTCCGTCGACACCTGCCTGGCGGCCTCGTCGGTCGCTGTGATCGAGGACGGCCGCGTTCTGGCCGCCCGCAGCGAGCCCATGACCCGCGGCCACCAGGAGCGCATCGCGCCCCTGGCCAAGGAGATCGCCGCCGAGGCCGGGATCGCCTTCGCCGATCTCGACCGCATCGCCGTCACCGTCGGCCCCGGCTCGTTCACCGGCCTGCGCGTGGGCCTGTCCTTCGCCAAGGGCCTGGCGCAGGCCCTCGCCATCCCCTGCGTCGGGATCAACAGCCTGGAGGCCCTGGCGGCCTCCTCTGGGGCGTCTGGCTTCGTCGCCGCCGCCCTCGACGCCAAGATGGGCCAGGTCTACCTGCAGGTCTTCGACGGGGGGACCGCCCTGATGGCCCCCGACGCCCTCGACATCGGCTCGGCGACCGCCCGTCTGGCCGAGCTCTATTCCGGCGGTCCGGCCACCCTGGTGGGTTCCGGCGCGGCCCTGCTGGACGGCGTGCTGCCCGACGCGGCCCGCCTCGACCTGGCCGTCGCCGACCCTGCGGCCATCGCCCGCCTGGCGGCCGCGCGTCCGGCCCCGACCCATTCGCCCCGGCCGCTCTATCTGCGCGCGCCCTATGCCACGATGCCGGCCGCATGAACCTGCGTCCCGTCGGATTGGAAGCGTGCTGGGACCTGGCCGACCTGCACGAGAAGGCCTTCGACCGGCCCTGGGCCCCGACCGAGTTCGAGGCCCTGCTGAACTCGCCCGGCGTGTTCGCCGTGCTCGGCTCTTCGGGCGAGCCGGAGGCGCCGCGCGGCTTCATCCTGTGCCGCGCCGTCGCCGGCGAGGCCGAGATCCTGACCATCGCCGTAGACCCGGCCGCTCGCCGGCGCGGCTGGGGCGCGGCCCTGGTCGAGATGGCGGCTGGGATCGCGACCGAGGCGGGAGCCTTCGACCTCTTCCTGGAGGTCGCGGCCGACAACGCCGCGGCCATCCGCCTCTACGGCGCCACGGGCTTTTCGCAAGTGGGTCTCAGGAAGGGCTATTATCCCCACCCCGACGGCGCGAAGGACGCCGTCGTCATGCGGCGGGCGCTTAACACTTAGGAACCGATTGCCTATTGTGCCCGCGAATCCCCGACGGAGACGCCGCCTTGGACCGCCTCGAAAAGCTCTGCATCGAAAAAGGCATGCGCATGACCGACCAGCGTCGGGTCATCGCGCGCGTACTGTCGTCGGCCGACGACCATCCGGACGTCGAGGAGCTGCACCGTCGGGCCCACGCCATCGACCCGCACATCTCGATCGCCACGGTCTACCGCACCGTTCGCCTGTTCGAGGAGAGCGGCATCATCGAGCGTCACGACTTCCGTGACGGCCGTTCGCGCTACGAAGAGACGCCGACCCATCACCACGACCACCTGATCGACATGAAGACCGGCAAGGTCGTCGAGTTCGTGGACGAGGAGATCGAGGCCCTGCAGCACGCGATCGCCAAGAAGCTCGGCTACAAGCTGATCGATCACCGCCTCGAACTCTACGGCGTGCCGATCGAAGAGTGATTGACCTGGATCAAGACAAAGGGCGCGGGTTCACCCCGCGCCCTTTTCTTTTGGTCCCAGCTCCCCGGGGGAGCTCAGGCCCGCACGAAGTCAAGGAACACCGGGGCGCAGTCGCCCAGCTTCTTTTCCTCGTAGCGGGTGGTCACGTGGTCGGCCGGGATGGCCTGGCGGTCGATCCCCTCCTCGGCGAAGCGGAAGTCGGGGCTGGCCAGCACCCGCTCGATCGTCCACTCGGCGTAGTCGGCCCAGTCGGTGGCGAAGCGGAAGGCCGCGCCGGGCTTCAGCACGCGGGCCAGGTCAGCCACGAACTCCGGCTGGATGATCCGGCGCTTGTTGTGCCGGGCCTTGTGCCAGGGGTCGGGGAACATCACGAAGAGGCGGTCGATCGAGGCGTCGGGCAGCCAGCCGACCACGTCACGGGCGTCGCCCTCGTGGATGCGGACGTTCGACAGGGCCTGTTCCTCGACGTGACGCACGGCGCTGGCCACGCCGTTGACGAAGGGCTCGGCCCCGATCACCAGCACGTCCGGCCGGCGGCCGGCCTGGGCGGCCATGTGCTCGCCGCCCCCGAAGCCGATCTCCAGCCAGGTCTCCTTGGCCTGCGGCATCAGGTCGAGCGGCTGGAAGGCCTCGTGCGGCACGGCGATGGTCGGCAGCAGGGTGTCGAGCAGAGCCTGCTGGCGCGGCTTCACGGGCCGCGACTTCAGGCGGCCGAACGAGCGCAGCGGGCCGTGGGGCTGTTGAGGATTGGTCATGGGGCGGGTCTTTAGCGGTGAAGCGGGCCGGAGGCCAGCGGCGCGGCCTTGCGTCCTTCGAGGCCCGCTCGCGCGGGCGCCTCAGGATGAGGAATTCATTGCACTGACGTCCTCATCCTGAGGTGCGAGCCGCAGGCGAGCCTCGAAGGACGCAAGGTCCGAAAGGAAAAGGGCCCCGGCTCGCGCCGAGGCCCTTTTGAATGCGGTGGAAGGAAGAGGCTTACGCCAGGCCCTTCAGCTCCGACACCAGGTCGGTCTTCTCCCACGAGAAGCCGCCTTCGTTGTCCGGCGTGCGGCCGAAGTGGCCGTAGGCGGCGGTGCGGGCGTAGATCGGGCGGTTCAGCTGCAGGTGCTCGCGGATGCCGCGCGGCGTGGCGCCGCCGATCAGTTCGGGCAGGAGCTTTTCCAGGGCGGCCGGATCGACCTTGCCCGTGCCGTGCAGGTCGACGTGGAACGAGACCGGCTTGGCCACGCCGATGGCGTAGGCGATCTGGATCGTGCAGCGGTCGGCCAGGCCCGCGGCCACCACGTTCTTGGCCAGGTAGCGGCAGGCATAGGCGGCCGAGCGGTCGACCTTGGTCGGGTCCTTGCCCGAGAAGGCGCCGCCGCCGTGCGGGGCCGCGCCGCCGTAGGTGTCGACGATGATCTTGCGGCCGGTGATGCCGGCGTCGCCGTCAGGGCCGCCGATCTCGAAGCGACCGGTCGGGTTGATCAGCCACTGGGTCTTCTTGGTGATCAGGCCTTCGGGGAAGATCGGCAGGATGTGCGGCTTGATCAGGTCCAGCACGCGCTTGGAGGTCGGGGTCTTGCCGTCGATCTTCTTCTTGTGCTGGTGCGAAACCACGATCGAGACCACGCGCTGGGGCACGCCGTCGCCGTCGTACTCCAGGGTCACCTGGCTCTTGGCGTCGGGCTCCAGCTCGGACAGCTCGCCCGAGTGGCGCAGTTCGGCCAGGCGCTTGAGGATGTTGTGGCTGTACTGCAGCGTGGCCGGCATCAGCTCCGGGGTCTCGGTGCTGGCGTAGCCGAACATGATGCCCTGGTCGCCGGCGCCTTCGTCCTTCTTGTCGGTCGCATCGACGCCCTGGGCGATGTGGGCCGACTGGCCGTGCAGGTAGCAGGCGTACTTGGCCTTTTCCCAGTGGAAGCCCTTCTGAGCGTAGCCGATGTCCTTGATGGCCGCGCGGACCTTGGGCTCCAGGGACTTGATGATGTCCTTGGTCAGCTCCTTGTTGGCCTTCTTGTCGCCGCCCGGCTTGCCGGCTCGCACTTCGCCCGCCAGCACGATGCGGTTGGTCGTGACCAGCGTCTCGCACGCCACCCGCGCTTCGGGGTCGGCGGTCAGGAAGGCGTCGACGACGGTGTCGCTGATGCGGTCGGCGACCTTGTCGGGGTGGCCCTCGGAGACGCTTTCGCTGGTGAAGATGTAGGACGAACGGCTCAAGTGGACGGCTCCGGCTTAGAGTCCAGCGCCCACGCGGCGACCGGCCCCGCGAGCATAGCGAGAACCATATAAAGATAAGTTTATATCCGCAAGGCGGCCGTTCGCCTTTCGGGCGACCGCGCGGGCGGCGAGCCCCGGCCCGAAGGCCGGGGTCGGAAAGGTCGCTAGACCTCTTCCTCGGCCATCGAGCGCACCAGGTCGAGGATCCGGCGGCGCACCGGGGCGCGGTTCAGGCGCGGGAACAGCGAGGCCAGCTCCAGGCCTTCGGGCGTCATCAGGAACTCGTGCACCTGATGGTCGTTGCGCGGCTGGCCATCGGCCGGCTCGGACGGATCGGCCAGGCCTTCGAAGAAGTAGGCGACGGGCGCCTGCAGGCTGCGGGCGATCTCGTAGAGCTTGCTGGCGCTGACGCGGTTGGCGCCGCGCTCGTACTTCTGCACCTGCTGGAAGGTCAGGCCCAGGCTCTCGGCCAGCTTCTCCTGGCTGACGCCCAGGATCTTGCGGCGCATGCGGATACGGGCGCCGACGTGCAGGTCGACGGGGTTGGGCGAACGCTCGATGTCGGCGGGGGATTCGATAGAGACGGTCATGCTTACGCATAGACCTGAGATTACGGTTTTAGTTCAGCCCATATCTTTCATGGCGGCAAACTTGTGACCCGCGATACGCGAAGTGGCGATACAGGCCGCTACCGATGCGAGCAGCAGGATCACCAGCGGCCAGTCGCCGAGGTGTGAGGCCGGCGTCGTCGCGCCGATGGCGGGCAGGGGGGCGTCGATGACCCCCCGGGCGCCCAGGTCCAGGCGCTGGCCCGCCACGACGCCGCCCTGGGCGTCGACCATGGCCGAGACGCCGGTGGGGGTGGCGCGGATCATCGGCCGGCCCGCCTCGATGGCGCGATAGCTGGCCAGGTTCAGGTGCTGCAGCGGCCCCGAGGTGACGCCGAACCAGGCGTCGTTGGAGACGTTGACCAGCGCCCGCGCGTCGGGATCGCTCCGGGCCAGGCCCGGGAACAGGCTCTCGTAGCAGATCAGCGGCTGCACCTTCAGGCCGGGCGCGACGGTCAGCGGACCGGGGCGCGGCCCCGTGGCGAAGCCGTCGCCCAGGTGGGCCATGCTCTTGAAGCCGATGGCGGTCAGCAGGCCGTCGGCCGGCAGGTACTCGCCGAACGGCACCAGCCGGTGCTTGTCGTAGACCCCGACCATGACGAGGTCGCCCGGCTCGCGGCGCAGGGCCACCAGGCTGTTGTAGTAGACCGGCGCCTGCGCCGAACCTTCGTAGCGATAGCCGCCGATCAGCAGCAGCTGGCCCGGCCGCAGGGCGTCCATGATCGCCTGGCGCACCCAGGTTCCTGGGGCCAGGTAGTCGTTGATCGCGGCCGGCAGGGCGCCTTCCGGCCAGACCACGATGTCGGCCGGCTTGCCGCCGGCGTAGGGCTGGGCGGTCAGCGAGACATAGTCGTTGACGATCGCCTGGAAGCTGGCGGCGTCCCACTTGGCCGACTGCTGGACGTTGGCCTGGACGATGCGCACCAGGGGCGCGTCCGGCGCCGTCGGGTGCGGCGCGGCCTTAAGCGCCAGGGCGCCGCCGGCATAGAGGCCGGCCAGGGCGAGGGCGGCCGCGCCGACGGCGATCCGGCCCGAACGGTCCTGTCGCCAGACGGCCGGGGCGGCGGCGATGGCCAGGGTGATGAAGGTCAGGCCGTAGGCGCCGACGAGGGCGGCGGCTTGGGACGGCGCCGAGCCGGCCCGCCAGGTCTCGCCCGGCAGGTTCCACGGAAAGCCGGTCAGCACGTGGCCGCGCACCCACTCCAGCGCCGACAGCGCGGCGGCGAAGGCCAGCACCCGCACAGCGCCCGCGGGCCGCAGGCGGCGGTAGAGAACGGCGGCCAGGCCCCAGAACAGCGCCAGGCCGGCAGCCATGGCGGTCACCGCGAACGGGGCCATCCAGCCCTGGTTGGCGGCGTCGACCATGAAGGCCTCGCCGATCCACCAGGTGCCCAGGCCGAAATAGGCCAGACCCGCCAGCCAGCCGCGCAGGAAGGCGCTGCGCAGGGGCCGGGGCCCGTCGATGGCGTCCAGCAGCCACAGCAGCAGGGCGTAACCCAGCAGGCCGGGCAGGATCCCGAACGGCGGATGGGCCAGGGCGGCGGCGAGGCCCGCGGCGAGCGCCAGCCCACGGTCGCGCCAGAGGGCGAGGGCGGGCGAGGCGGCGATCGGGCGGCGAAGGTTCAAGGCGCGTCCACGGGATCGAACGAGGTCTCGACCTGCGCCGGTTCCGGCGCGCGGCGCACCCGCACCCGCAGCACGCGGCGGGAGTCGGCCTCCAGCACCTCCAGCTCGAAGCCGGCCGGGTGGCGCACGACCTGGCCCTGTTCGGGCACCTGGCCGGCCAGGGCCGCGACGAGGCCGCCGACGGTGTCGACCTCCTCCTCGTGTTCGGGCGGGGCCAGGGTCTCGCCGACCGCGGCTTCCAGGTCTTCCAGGGGCGTGCGGCCGTCGGTCTCGAAGGCGCCGTCCGGCCGCGCCGTGACGGTGGCGACCTGGGCGTCGTCGTGCTCGTCGTCGATGTCGCCGACCACGCTCTCGATCAGGTCTTCCATGGTCACCAGGCCGTCGACCCCGCCGAACTCGTCGATGACCATGGCCATGTGGATGCGCTTGGTGCGCATGCGCAGCAGGAGGTCGGCGGCGCGCATCGAGGCGGGCACCAGCAGCATGTCGCGGCGCAGTTGCTCGAGGACGCGGGCCTCGGGCTCGGGGCGCAGGGCGTCGTCGGCCAGCAGGCGGAAGACGTCCTTGACGTGGATCACACCGATCGGCTGGTCCAGGGCCTCGCGATAGATCGGCATGCGCGAATGGCCGGCCTCGACGAACTGGGCCACGATCACGGCGAAGGGGGTTTCGACCTCGACGGCGACGACGTCGGGGCGGGGGGTCATCACGTCGCCGACCTTCAGCGTCTTGAACGCCTCGGCCTGGTCGACGAGGTCGGGGGCGGCGACGTGGTCGGGATCGGCCGGGCGCGAACGCTTGACCGGCGCGGCGCGCCGCAGCTCACGAAAGAACGCCCGCAGGCCCCGGCTGAAGCGAGCCGGACCGGCGGGCGTGGAACTCTGGTCGTCGTCAGGCATGCCTTTGGGCTTTCACCTCTCGTCGGCGTAGGGATCGGGAACGTCCAGTCCCGCCAGGATCTCGCGTTCGAGCGCTTCCATGGCCTCGGCCTCGTCGTCGCCCTCGTGGTCGTATCCTAAGAGATGCAGCACCCCGTGCGCCACAAGATGTTGCAGGTGGTGGGCCAGGGGCTTGCCCTGCTGCTCGGCCTCGCGGGCGCAGACGCCGTAGGCCAGGGCGATGTCGCCGATCTGGCCTTCCGGATTGGCGGCCGGGTCCTGCGGCGAGGGGAAGGACAGGACGTTGGTGGCGTAGTCCTTCTGCCGGAAGTCGCGGTTCAGCGCCTGGACGCTGTCGTCGTCGGCCAGCAGGATGACGATGCCCTGGCCCTCGACGTCCTCGTGGGCGTCCAGCACGGCCTGGGCGGCGCGCCAGACCAGGGCCTCGACTTCGGGCTCGGCCTTGGTCCAGGCCTCGTCTTCGATTTCGATGTCTACGGTGATCATCGGGGAGTCGCCACTAGGGCCGCGTCGGCGTCGTAGGCCTTGACGATGCGCTCCACCAGCGGGTGGCGCACGACGTCGGTCGAGGTGAAGCGGGCCACGGCCACGCCCTCGACGCCGTCGAGGATCGAGACGGCGTGGGCCAGGCCGGAGTCGCGGGGGTTCAGAAGGTCGATCTGGGTCGGATCGCCGGTGACGACCATCCGGGCGCCTTCGCCCAGGCGGGTCAGCACCATCTTCATCTGCAGGCGCGAGCAGTTCTGGGCCTCGTCGACGATGACGAACGCATGGGCAAGCGTGCGGCCGCGCATGAAGGCGATCGGGGCGACCTCGATCTCGCCCTTGTCGCGGCGGCGGCGCAGCTGTTCGGCGCCCATGATGTCGGTCAGGGCCTCCCAGACCGGGGCCATGTAGGGGTCGACCTTCTCGTTCAGGTCGCCCGGCAGGAAGCCGAGCTTCTCGCCGGCCTCGACGGCGGGGCGGGTGACGATCAGGCGGTCGACCTCGCCGCGCAGCAGCATGCCAGCGCCCTGGGCCACCGCCAGGAAGGTCTTGCCGGTGCCGGCGGGGCCCAGGCCGAACACCAGCGGATGGCGGGCCATCTGCTCCATGTAGGCGGCCTGGTTCTTGGTCTTGGGCGAGACGGCGCCGCGGCGCACGGCGCGCGGCGAGGCCTGGCCGCCGGCGCTGTGGGCTTCGCCCACGGCCACGCGGATGTCGGCCTCGACCACCTCATGGCCGGCGTCGGCGCGCTCGGCCAGGGCCAGCAGCGCGCGCTTGGCCGCCGAGCGGCCCTTGACGTCGCCAGTGATCTTGACGCCGCCGCCGGGCGTCTCGAGCAGGACCTTGAAGGCGTCCTCGATCAGGGCGGCATGGCGGCCGGACGGGCCGGTGACGGCGACGACGGCGTCGTCGGAAAGCGGCAGGAACTCTGGCGTGCGGCTCACGCGGTCTCCAAAGCGGGTTCGTTGGCGAGCACGCCGGCCAGGCTCATCTTGGCGGCGCTCTCGATGCGGACGGGAACGATCGTCCCGATCAGGTGCTCACCGCCCGAAACGTGGACGGCTTGCAGATAGGGGCTGCGGCCGACGATCTGGCCGGGGTGGCGGCCGGCCTTCTCGAACAGCACCGGCAGGGTCTTGCCCGCCTGGCTGGCGTTGAAGGCCCGCTGCTGTTCGTCGAGCAGCTGGTTCAGGCGATCCAGGCGCTCGGACTTCACGGCCTCGTCGACCTGGCCGGGCATGGCCGAGGCCGGCGTGCCGGGGCGGCGCGAATACTTGAACGAGAAGGCGCTGGCGAAGCCGACCTCGCGCACCAGCTCCAGGGTCTTTTCGAAATCGCCGTCGCGCTCGCCGGGGAAGCCGACGATGAAGTCGCCGCTCATGGCGATGTCGGGCCGGGCCGCGCGGATGCGCTCGATCAGCTTCACATAGCTTTCGGCCGTGTGGTCGCGGTTCATGGCCTTGAGGATCTTGTCGCTGCCCGCCTGCACCGGCAGGTGCAGGTAAGGCATCAGCTGCGGCAGCTCGCCGTGGGCCTCGATCAGGTCCTCGCCCATGTCGCGCGGGTGGCTGGTGGTGTAGCGGATGCGGTCCAGGCCATCGATCGTGGCCAGCTTGCGCACCAGCTTGGCCAGGGTCGAGCCGTCGCCGTCATAGGCGTTGACGTTCTGGCCCAGCAGGGTGACCTCGCGCACGCCCGCGCCGGCCAGGCGCTTGGCTTCCTCGACGATGTCGTTCACCGGGCGCGACCACTCGCCGCCGCGCGTATAGGGCACCACGCAGAAGGTGCAGAACTTGTCGCAGCCCTCCTGCACGGTCAGGAAGGCGGTGACGCCGGTGACGTGACGCTCGGCCGGCAGGGCGTCGAACTTCTCGTCGGCGGCGAAGTCGGCGGCCAGCCGCTCGCCGCTGGCCCGGTGGGCGCGGGCGATCAGCTCGGGCAGCTGGTGATAGGCCTGCGGGCCCACGACCAGGTCAACCGCCCGCTGGCGGTTCATGATCTCCTGGCCCTCGGCCTGGGCCACGCAGCCGGCCACGGCGATGGTCATCTTGCCGCCGGTCTGGGCCTTGCGGTCCTTCATCTGCTTGATCAGGCCAAGCTCGGAATAGACCTTCTCGGTGGCCTTCTCACGGATGTGGCAGGTGTTGAGCACCACGAGATCCGCGCCCTCGGGATCATCGACCACGCCATAGCCCAGCGGGCGCAGGACGTCGGTCATGCGCTCGCTGTCGTAGACGTTCATCTGACAGCCGTAGGTCTTGATGTAGAGGCGCTTTTGCGGGGTCTCGCTCATCCGGCGAGGTTATGGGGTCGAGCGGCCCCGCGCGCAAGGTCGCGAAGGTCACACCCGGGGCTTGAAACCGCAAAAGAAAACGGCGCCGGAGAGGTCCCCGGCGCCGCATCTCGATCCTTGGAAGGATCAGTAGTTCTCGTCGTGACGCTTGATCGCCGCGCGGATCAGCTCGGCGGTCTCGTCCGGATCGGCCCAGCCGGTGATCTTGGTCGACTTGCCCTTTTCCAGGTCCTTGTAGTGCTGGAAGAAGTGGGCGATCTGCTCGGTCAGGATGGTCGGCAGGTCGCGCCAGCTGTTCACGCCCGTGTAGAAGGGGTGCAGCTTGTCGACCGGCACGGCCAGGATCTTTTCGTCCGACCCGGCCTCGTCGACCATCATCAGGGCGCCGATCGGGCGGCAGCGGATGATCGCGCCGGGCACCACCGGGGTCGGGCCCACGACCATGATGTCGGCGGGGTCGCCGTCGTCGGCCAGGGTGTGCGGGATGAAGCCGTAGTTGGCCGGGTAGAACATCGCCGTGTGCAGGAAGCGGTCCACCATCAGGGCGCCGCTTTCCTTGTCGATCTCGTACTTCACCGGCTCGCCGCCCTGCGGAATTTCGATGACGGCGTTCAGGTCGTAGGGCGGGTTCACGCCCACGGCGATCTTGGAGAGGTCCATAGTGACTCTTCGTTGTGGGAAGGCTCCCGCGGGGAGGCGGGCCTCAAGCGGCCGCCTGTATAGGCCACAAGTGTTGCGATGCGAAAGAGGGGGCGTGTCCGGCCCTCGACTTGGGCCTGCAAAAGCATCTTCGATCTGTGGTTCAGCTTGTCGAGTGACCGTCAGAACAGCTTTCGGCGCTTGGCTTGCGGGGCCTGCGAAGCCGGCCTCGCGTGTCGCGCGAGGGCTGGCCAGGAGGGGGCTTCCACCCGCTCGCCTATCGCGCTATATAGCTCCCACATCGTCCGTTAGCGCTGATTGGCGCTTTCGAGCGGCGGCCCGAAAGGCTGCCGCTTTTTCTTTGGTCGCTCGCCAGCTGGGCCTTCGAGGCTCCCGGCGGACGACCCGCGAAGTTGAGAAGAGAACCGTGCGCGGCAAGACGCGAGAAGACCTGGACCTGATCGAGATGCTCGACCCCGTCGCCGAGGCGACCGGCTACGAGATCGTCCGCCTGCGCCTGATGGGCGGGGCCGAGCAGCGTCGCCTGCAGATCATGGCCGAGCGTCCGCTTCTGGAAGACGGCAGCGGCGGCGACATGAACGTCGAGGACTGCGCCAAGCTGTCGCGCGCCATCTCCGAGGTGATGGACGCCGCCGACCCGATCGCCGGCGAATACACCCTGGAAGTCTCCAGCCCGGGCGTCGACCGCCCGCTGACCCGCCTGAAGGACTTCGAGACCTACGCCGGTCTCGAGGTGCGCATCGAGCTCGACCGCGTGGCCGAGGGCCGCAAGCGCTTCAAAGGCGAGCTCGCCGGTGTCGAGGACGACCAGATCGGCCTCAACATCGAGGGCGAGGACGACGTCACCGTCTATTTCCCGTTCGCCTGGATCGTCGACGCCAAGCTCGTTCTCACCGACGAGCTGATGAAGCGGGGCGCCGATGCGCGCGCCGCCCGCGTGGACGCCGAGAACGACAACGATTTGTCCGAAAGTGAAGAGGACTGACCATGGCCATCGGCATCGCCGCCAACCGGCTTGAACTGCTCCAGATCGCCGACGCGGTCGCCCGCGAGAAGGGCATCGAGAAGGAAGTCGTCATCGAGGCCATCGAGGACGCCCTGCAGAAGGCCGCCCGCGCCCGCTACGGCGCCGAGCACGACATCCGCGTCAAGATCGACCCGCGCACGGGCGAGACGACGCAGAAGCGCGTGATCGAGATCGTCGCCGACGACGCCGACCTGGAAGGCGAGATCGGCAAGGTCCACCTGACCTCGGCCAAGCGCACCTGGCGCGACGCCGAGATCGGCAAGATCTACGAAGAAGCCCTGCCGCCGTTCGAAATCGGCCGCGTGCAGACCCAGATGGCCCGCCAGGTCGTCATGCACAAGGTGCGCGAAGCCGAGCGCGAGCGCCAGTACGAAGAGTACAAGGACCGCTCGGGCGAGATCGTCAACGGCAGCGTCAAGCGCGTCGAATACGGCAACGTCATCGTCGACCTGGGCCGCGGCGAAGGCATCATGCGCCGCGACCAGTCGATCCCGCGCGAGAACTTCAACGTCGGCGACCGCATCCGCGCCTACATCTACGACGTCCGTCGTGAGACCAAGGGCCCGCAGATCATGCTGTCGCGCGCCCACGGCGGCTTCATGGCCAAGCTGTTCGCGCAGGAAGTGCCGGAAGTCTATGACGGCGTCATCGAGATCCGCGCCGTGGCCCGCGACCCGGGCTCGCGCGCCAAGATGGCCGTGATCTCCAACGACAGCTCGATCGACCCGGTCGGCGCCTGCGTCGGCATGCGTGGTTCGCGCGTGCAGGCGGTGGTCGCCGAGCTGCAGGGCGAGAAGATCGACATCATCCAGTGGTCGGAAGACGAAGCCACCTTCATCGTCAACGCCCTGGCTCCCGCCGAAGTCTCCAAGGTCGTCATGGACGAGGAAGACGAGCGCGTCGAAGTGGTGGTGCCCGACGAGCAGCTGTCGCTGGCCATCGGCCGCCGCGGCCAGAACGTCCGCCTCGCCTCGCAGCTGACCGGCTGGCAGATCGACATCATGACCGAAAGCCAGGAGAGCGAGCGTCGTCAGCGCGAGTTCACCGAGCGCACGGCCCTGTTCCAGGAAGCCCTGGACGTCGACGAGGTCATCGCCCAGCTGCTGGTCACCGAAGGCTTCGCCGCCGTGGAAGACGTCGCCTATGTCGACACCCACGAGATCGGTTCGATCGAAGGCTTCGACGACGAGACCGCCGAGGAGCTTCAGGCCCGCGCCCGCGAATTCCTCGAGAAGGAAGCCGCCGCCCTGGACGCCAAGCGCGTCGAGCTGGGCGTCCAGGACGAACTGCTGGGCGTGGAGGGCGTGACCCTGGCCATGGCCGTGGCCCTGGGCGAAGGCGACGTGAAGACCATCGAAGACCTGGCCGGCCTCGTCCCCGACGACATGCGCGGCTGGTTCGAGAGCAAGAACGGCGAGCGCGTGCGCGAGCCGGGCATCCTCGAAAGCTTCAACCTGTCGCCCGACGACGCCGAAGCCCTGATCATGCGCGCCCGTATCGCCATGGGCTGGGTCGAGGCCCCGCCGGAGCCGGAATACGAGGAAGTCGAAGAGATCGAAGAGGCCGAGGCCGCTGAAGTCGAAGGCGAGGAAGCTCCCGCCGCCGAAGAAGCCGCCGAGGAGCAGTAAGAGACAGCCGGCCCTTCCGATCCTCGGAAGGGCCGCTTCCTTTGAAGACGCATGATCGACCAGGCCGCACCGAAAACCCACGCCGAAGCCAGCCGCGCCCGCAAGGACATCGTCCTGGGCGAGGCGGTCGACGAGGCGCGCCTGGTGCGGTTCGTGGCCGGTCCCGACGGCGTCGTGATCCCCGACGTGGCCCGCAAGCTGCCCGGGCGCGGCATGTGGGTGGCGGCCGACCGCGAGTCGATCGCCGCGGCCGTCAAGAAGAACGCCTTCTCGCGCTCGGCCAAGGCCAAGCTGTCCGCCCCGGCCGACCTGGCCGACCAGGTCGAACGGCTTCTGGCCAAGCGGGTTCTGGACGGCCTGGGCCTTGCGCGGCGCTCGGGGAGCATTATCTCCGGCTTCGAAAAGGTTCTGGCGGCCCTGGCCTCGGGCAAGACCGCCTGGCTGATCGAAGCCGCCGACGGCGCCGAAGATGGCCGCCGCAAGGTCTTTTCAGCCGCTCGCAAAGCGCCGAACGCCCCAAGAATCCTCGGGATGTTCACATCCGACGAATTGGGTTTGGCCTTGGGCGGGGAGAATGTGATACACACGGCGCTCCTCGCGGGGCGAGGCACGGATCGCTGGACTTTGGACGTCGAGCGGTTATCAGGCTTCCGTCCTTTCACGCCGCCGGACTGGGTGGTGCGTCAGAACGAGGAGCCCTAGGCTTCTATACGTCCTTGGATGGCTTCATCCGGCGACGAAAAGAGCCTAGAACCTGAATGTTGGAGCAAGCCGCCGCAGGCGTCGCGCTCTTGAGCGAAGGGCCGGGAAACGCGCTTCCTATTGGAGGTACGTCCAGGCCCCTTTCTCGTATGGATTGATCGGTTTTTTGGGCCGGGAACCCGCCCGGCGGAAGTACAAGCGAGCGCATGAGCGACGAGAACGATAACGGTCGGCCTGGTTCCAACCCCGGTGGGCGCGCGCCCATCACCCTGAAGCCCCGCCAGGGCTCGGTGAGCGCCGGCGTTGTGAAGCAGAGCTTCAGCCACGGCAGGACCAAGACGGTGGTTGTCGAGACGAAGCGCACGCGTCCGCATGCGCCGGCTTCCGGCAATCTCGCCGCGCCGTCCCAGGCCGAGCGTCGCCACGACGCGCCGCGTCCGCAAGGGCAGGGCGGCGGTTCGTCGGCCGGCGGCTTGTCGCAGGACGAGATGCGCGCTCGCCAGCGCGCCATCGAGGCCGCTCGCGAAGCCCAGGAACGCCAGGCCGCCGAACGTCGCGCCGCCGACGCCCGCGCCGCCGCCGAGGCCGCCGCGGCTCGCGA
>NZ_JBFTJR010000044.1:0-46556 GCF_056395525.1 Caulobacter sp. 10L414 | reverse complement strand
GACGAGGCCTCGAGCAACGTCAGCGCCACCGTCCCGGCCCCGACGCCCGCGCCGGCGCCCGCCGCTCCGGCCGCGATCGTCGCCGAGCCGGCCCCGCTGGCCGTGCCGGCGCCCACCCCGGCCCCGGCTCCGCAGGCGCCCGTCCCCGTGGTTCCGGTGACGCCTAATACGCCCCAGTAAGGGCCAAGAACGACGAAGGGCGGCTCCATCGCTGGAGCCGCCCTTTTTCTTGGGTCCTAGCTTTCGCTAGTTCACCACCACTTGTCGGCCTTGGCCGTGAAGCCGGCGGCCTTTTCGATGGCGCCGGCCACCGAGAACACCGTGCCTTCGTCCAGCGGCTTGCCGATGATCTGCAGACCCAGCGGCAGGCCGTTGGCGTCGAGGCCGGCCGGCAGGGACAGGCCCGGCAGGCCCGCCAGGTTGGTCGTCACCGTGAAGACGTCGTTCAGGTACATGGCGATCGGGTCGCTGGAGTTCTCGCCCAGGCCGAACGCCGCCGAGGGCGCGGTCGGGGTGAGGATGGCGTCCACTTTCTGCCAGGCGTTGTCGAAGTCCTCGGCGATGCGGCGACGCACCTTCAGGGCCTTCAGGTAGTAGGCGTCGTAGTAGCCGGCCGACAGCACGTAGGTGCCGATCAGGATGCGGCGCTTGACCTCGTCGCCGAAGCCGCTGGCGCGGGTGTTCTCGTAGATCTCGGCGAGGTTGGCGCCCTCTTCGCGCAGGCCGTAGCGCATGCCGTCATAGCGGGCGAGGTTCGACGAGGCTTCAGCAGGCGCGACGATGTAGTAGGCCGGCAGGGCGTACTTGGTGTGCGGCAGGCTGATCTCGACGATCTCGCAGCCGGCTTCCTTCAGCCAGGCGACGCCGTCGTCCCACAGCTTCTGGATCTCGGCCGGCATGCCGTCGACGCGGTATTCCTTCGGCACGCCGATGCGCAGGCCCTTGATCGACTTGCCGACGAACTGGGTGAAGTCCGGCGTGGCGACGTCGAGGCTGGTCGAGTCCTTGGGATCATGGCCGCTCATCGAGTTCAGCAGCAGGGCCGCGTCCTCGACGGTCTTGGCGATCGGGCCGGCCTGGTCCAGCGAACTGGCGAAGGCGACGACGCCCCAGCGCGAGCAGCGGCCGTAGGTCGGCTTGATGCCGACAGTGCCGGTGAAGGCGGCCGGCTGGCGGATCGAGCCGCCGGTGTCGGTGGCGGTGGCCCCCAGGCACAGGTCGGCCGCGACGGCCGCGGCGCTGCCGCCCGAGCTGCCGCCCGGCGTCAGGGCCTTGTTGCTGTCCTTGGCGCGCCAGGGGTTGGTGACCGGGCCGAAGTAGCTGGTCTCGTTCGACGAGCCCATGGCGAACTG
The DNA here is from genome assembly GCF_056395525.1 of Caulobacter sp. 10L414. NCBI lineage: Bacteria > Pseudomonadati > Pseudomonadota > Alphaproteobacteria > Caulobacterales > Caulobacteraceae > Caulobacter > Caulobacter sp. 10L414. Next base: position 45,204 of record NZ_JBFTJR010000044.1, on the reverse strand, counting down.
GTCGAGGTTCAGCTTGCCCAGCATCACCGCGCCGTCGCGCCACAGGTTCGACGTCACCGTCGACTCATAGGCCGGGACGAAGTTCTCGAGGATCTTCGAGCAGGCCGTGGTGCGCACGCCCTTGGTGCAGAAGAGGTCCTTCACGCCCAGCGGCGCGCCGTCCAGGGGCCCAGCCTCGCCCTTGGCGCGACGAGCGTCCGAGGCGGCGGCCATGTCCAGCGCCTGTTCCGGGGTTTCCAGGATGTAGGCGTTGAGGCCGCGCGCGGCTTCGACGGCGTCGATGTGAGCCTTGGTCAGTTCGACCGAGGTGAAGTCCTTGGCGGCCAGGCCGTCGAGGGCGCCCTTCAGGGTGAGCTTAGTCAGAGCGCTCATTATTCGACCACCTTGGGCACGACGAAGAAGTTGGAGACAGTCTTGGGCGCGTTGCCGGTCACGACCTCAGGCTCGCCGCCCATGGTCACGACGTCGTCGCGCAGCGGCAGGCCGGYGGCCACGACGCTGGTCAGCGGCTCGGCGCCGTCGGTGTCGACCTCGGCCAGCTGCTCGATCCACGTCATGATCCCGTTGAGCTCTTGCGTCAGAGCTTCGATGCGCTCTTCGGGTTCGGCGATGCGGGCGAGCCGGGCGACCTTGCGGACGGTCGCGGCGTCGATGGCCATGGGGCCTTCTCCAATAGCAATGCGGTCGCCCGCGTTCACGGACAGTCGAGGGGTGGGTTACCCGCCCAGCCTTGTCTTTGACAAGCCCGACGGCTCGCGCACGGGGCTTTTCCTCGCCTGAAGGCCCGCGAAGCGCTAGAAGCCGCCTCATGCCCGTTCTCGACATCGAAGCCTTCGCCGCCGCCATTCCCGACTACAAGCCGGTCATCGGCCTGGATCCGGGGGAAAAGACCATCGGCGTGGCCGTGTCCGACGTGACGCTGACCGTCGCCAGCCCGCTGACCGTGATCCACAAGACCAAATTCACCCAGGACGCGGCGGCCCTGTTCGACATCATCGACTACCGCAAGGTCGCCGGGATCGTCATCGGCCTGCCGGTCAACATGGACGGGACCGAAGGCGTGCGCTGCCAGTCCAACCGGGCTCTCGCCCGCAACCTGCTGCGCCTTCGCCCTGACCTGACCATCACCTTCTGGGACGAGCGCCTGTCGACGGCGGCGGTGACCCGCGTGCTGATCGACGAGCACGACGTCAACCGCAAGCGCCGCGGCGAGGTCGTCGACAAGATGGCCGCCGGCTGGATCCTGCAGGGCGCGCTGGAGCGGATGCGGGGGATCCGGGGGGAGCAGTAGAGTTCCTTCTCCCCTTGCGGGAGAAGGTGTCGGCGATAGCCGACGGATGAGGGGTCTCTCAGACCTCAAAGGTTTGCCCAGTCTATCCGCTCAAGGCAGCTGACCGCGCCTTCACCCCCTCACCCGACCTCGCTCCGCGAGGCCACCCTCTCCCGCATGGGGAGAGGGATCACACTAGCCTTCCCTTCCCGCCCAAAGCCGCCTATGACGCGGGCTCATGACGGCTTCAGCCCATGACCCCAGCGCGGCGATCGAGACGATCCGCAAGCGCATCTTCTCGTTCCCCAAGCGGCACTTCCTTTCGGCGGGCGATCTCAACGCTCCCCAGGCGGCCGACCTTCTGGACCTGGCCGACGCCTTCGTGGCGTTGAACCGGCAGACGTCCAAGTCCCTCGACATCCTCAAGGGGCGGACGCTGATGAACCTGTTCTTCGAGAACAGCACCCGCACCCAGAGCTCGTTCGAGCTGGCCGGCAAGCGGCTGGGCGCCGACGTCGTCAACATGAACCCCAAGACCTCGTCGGTGGCCAAGGGCGAGACCCTGATCGACACCGCCGTGACGCTGAACGCCATGCGGCCCGACCTCCTGGTGGTGCGCCACGCCTCGTCAGGGGCCGCCTCCCTGCTCGGCCAGAAGGTCAGCGGCAGCGTGGTCAACGCCGGCGACGGCCAGCATGAACACCCGACCCAGGCCCTGCTCGACGCCCTGTCGATCCGGCGGGCTTTCGGCCGCGTCTCGGGCCTGACCGTGGCCATCTGCGGCGACGTGCTGCACAGCCGCGTGGCCCGCTCGAACGTTGCTCTGCTGCAGATCCTGGGCGCCAGCGTGCGCCTGGTGGGCCCGCCCACCCTGATGCCGGCCCAGGCCGAGCGCTGGGGCGTGACCGTGCACCACGACATGAAGTCGGGCCTGGCCGGCGCCGATGTGGTGATGATGCTGCGCCTGCAGCTGGAGCGGATGCAGGGCGGCTTCGTGCCCTCGACCCGCGAATACTTCCGCTTCTACGGCCTCGACCGCGAGAAGCTGTCGCGCGCCGCGCCGGGGGCCAAGGTCATGCACCCTGGCCCGATGAACCGCGGCGTCGAGATCGACAGCGACGTCGCCGACGATCCCGCCGTCAGCCTGATCCAGGACCAGGTCGAGATGGGCGTCGCCGCCCGCATGGCCGTGCTCGCCTCCCTCGCCCACCGTCTCGAGGAGGAAGGCCGATGACCGCGCCCCAGCCGCTCGCCTTCGTCAACGCCCGCCTCGTCGATCCCGAGAGCGGCTATGACGGCCCCGGCGGCGTCATCGTCTCCGAAGGCGTCATCGCCGACGTGGCCAAGGGCCGCGAGTTCGGCAAGCTGTCCAAGGGCGTGCGCGTCGTCGACTGCGGCGGAGCCATGCTGGCRCCGGGCCTGATCGACCTGCGGGTCAAGACCGGCGAGCCCGGCGCCGAGACCAAGGAAACCCTAGCCAGCGCCGCCCGCGCCGCCGCGGCCGGCGGCGTCACCAGCTTCGTCGTCCAGCCCGACACCGATCCGGCGGTCGACGACCCCAGCACGGTCGACTTCCTGCTGCGCCGCGCGCGCGACATCGACGCCGCCCGCATCCTCTGCGCCGGCGCGGCCACCAAGGGCCTGCGCGGCGAGGAGATGGCCGAGATCGGCCTGATGCGCGAGGCCGGCTGCGTCTACGTGACCGACGCCGATCGCCCGATCGCCGACAGCAAGGTGTTCCAGCGCCTGCTGGCCTACGCCAAGGGCTTCGACACCATCCTCGCCCACCGCCCGCTCGATCCTTGGCTGGCCAAGGGCGGCGCCGCGACCGGCGGCGAGTTCGCCGCGCGCATGGGCCTGCCGTCGATCTCGCCGATGGCCGAACGGATCATGCTGGAGCGCGACGTCGCCCTGCTGGAAGCCACCGGCGGGCGCCTGCTGGTCGACCAGCTGACCAGCGCCCAGGCGCTGGAGACCCTGGCCCGCGCCAAGAAGAAGGGCCTGCGGATCCACGCCAGCGTGTCGATCAATCACCTGTGCTTCAACGAACTGGACATCGGCGACTATCGCACCTTCGCCAAGGTCACCCCGCCCCTGCGCGGCGAGGATGATCGCCAGGCCCTGATCGAGGCCCTGGCCGACGGCCTGATCGACATCGTCGTCAGCGCCCACGCACCGGCCCCGGCCGAGGACAAGCGCCTGCCGTTCGACCAGGCCGCGCCCGGCGCCGTGGGCCTGGAAACCCTGCTGCCGGCCCTCTTGGGCCTCTATCACGACGAGCGGCTGCCGCTGATCGACCTGATCAAGGCCGTCACCCTGGCCCCGGCGTCCTTGCTTGGCCTGCAAACCGGCCGCATCGCGCCCGGCGCGCCGGCCGATCTGGTGCTGTGCGACCTTGACGCGCCGATCATCGTCGACGCCGCCAAGCTGCTTTCGAAGTCGAAGAACTCGCCGTTCGACGGCCGCAGGCTGCAGGGCCAGGTGCTGATGACGATCGTCGACGGCCGGATCGTGCACCGCGCCGAGGGGTGAGCCCTACGGGCAGCCCTCGGCGGGAACCAGAGCGACCCGGGCGGGGCTCAGCTTGATCTGGCGCGCCTCGCCCATATCGCCATAGACGCCGACCTGGGCCGTGCCGGACACGCCGACGGTCGAGGCGTCGCCGGCGGCGATCTCGACCAGGGCAAGACCGCGCAGGTCGCCGATGTGGTCGCGATCGAGGAAGGCCGCGCCGACCGAGGCCTGGCCGTCCAGGCCCGCGTCGCCGCGGGCGCGGGTCAGCGACCAGCCGGCCGGCGTCTTGCAGACCTTCACGACCTTGGCGCCTGCGAGCTTCAGGCCGAAGGCGTCGACATAGTCGTCGGGTCCCAGGGCGATCCCCTGGATCGACAGCAGGAAGACGACGGGCCCGACCGGCTGGGCCGCGGGCGCTGGAGGCTTGGCCGGCGCGGGCTTCGCCGCCGGCGGGGCCGCGGGCTTGTCGTCGGGCGACGGCTTGCCGACGAAGTGCGCCAGGGCGAGAGCCCCGCCGACGCCGAGCACGGCGGCGGCCAGGATGGGAATCAGACGGGCGTAGCGCGGATCCTTCATGACCCGTCCATTAGAGCACGCCCGCCGGGGCGCCCAAGCTCAACTTCCCAAACGGAAGCATGAACCGGCGCGCGAAGCGGCTATAAGGACCAAAACAGGCTTGCCTCGTTCGCCAAGCTTGGCCATGGTTCGCTCGCGCAAAGGTAGCATTTCTTGGAAAGCCTCGCCCCCGTCGCCTATCTGACCCTCGCGATCGCCGTGATCGGGGGCTACCTGCTGGGCTCGATCCCGTTCGGCCTGATCGCCACGCGCCTGGGCGGCGCCGGCGATATCCGCAAGATCGGCTCGGGCAACATCGGCGCGACCAACGTGCTGCGGTCGGGCCGCAAGGACCTGGCGGCCATCACCCTGCTGGGCGACGGCGGCAAGGGCGCGGTGGCCGTCGGCCTGGCGCACCTGCTCAGCCACGGCAATCCCGCCGTCGTGGCCCTGGCCGGCGGCGCGGCCTTCGCCGGCCACATCTTCCCCGTCTGGCTGAAGTTCAACGGCGGCAAGGGCGTGGCCACCTTCTACGGCGTGCTGCTGGCCGCCGCCTGGCCCGTGGGCCTGCTGGCCGCGGCGACCTGGCTGGCCATGGCCGCCCTGTTCCGCATCAGCTCGCTGGCCGCCCTGACCGCCGCCGCCCTGGCCGCTCCGTTCGCCCTGGCCACCGACCGTCCCTACCCGATCCTGGGCCTGTGCCTGTTCATGGCGGTGCTGATCTACATCCGCCACAAGGACAACATCGCTCGCCTGCTGAAGGGCCAGGAGCCGAAGATCGGCAAGAAGAAGACGGCCGAAGAGCCGCCGCCAGAAGCCTGATGACCCGGGGCCTCTCGGATCAGGAGCGCCTGGCCTGGCTTCGCCTGGCGCGCACCGAGACGGTCGGCCCCGTCGCCTTCGACCACCTTCTTCAGCGCTTCGGCTCGCCCGAGCGGGCGCTGATCGCCCTGCCCGACCTGGCCCGTCGGGCGGGTCGCGCGGCCCCGCTGAGGCCGCCGCCGGAAGACGAGATCCTGCGCGAACTGGACGACGGCGCCCGGCTGGGCGCTCGCCTGATCTGCGCCTGCGAGCCCGACTTCCCCCATCGCCTGGCGAGCCTGGATCCGCCGCCGCCCGTGATCTGGACGCTGGGCCACTACGAACTGCTGCCCCAGCCCAGCGTCGCCATCGTCGGCGCCCGCATCGCCTCGGCCGCCGGCCAGCGCTTCGCCAGGCAACTGGCCGCGGAACTGGGTCAACACGGCCACGTGGTGGTCTCGGGCCTGGCGCGCGGCGTCGACGGCGCGGCGCACGAGGGCTCGCTGTCGACCGGCACGATCGCCGTGCTGGGCGGTGGGATCGCCGACATCTATCCGCCCGAGCATGCGTCCTTGCACGCCCGCATCGCCGAGCACGGCTGCGTGGTTTCCGAAAGCGCGCCGCTGCGCCGGGCGCAGGCCAAGGACTTCCCACGCCGCAACCGCATCATCTCGGGCCTGTCCCTGGGCGTGGTGGTGGTCGAGGCGGAACTCAAGTCGGGTTCGCTGATCACCGCCCGCCTGGCCGCCGAACAGGGCCGCGACGTCTTCGCCGTGCCCGGCTCGCCGCTGGACCCCCGCGCCAAGGGCCCTAACGACCTGATCCGCCAGGGCGCGATCCTGTGCGAGGGCGTCGAGGACGTGCTGCGCTCGCTGTCGGCCAGCCCGTCGATGCGCGAACGCGAGCGGGCCTGGGACCCGGACGAGGCCGCCGACGATCTGGATCATGACGCCCTGCGCGAAAGGCTGGCGGCGCTGCTTTCGCCCACGCCGGTCTCGCGCGACGAACTGGTGCGCGCCGTAAAAGCGCCGACTTCGGCGGTGATGGCTGCGGTTGTGGAGTTGGCCCTCGCCAACCGGGCCGAGTTGTTGCCTGGGGGCATGGTGGCCGGCGTCTGAGGGGGCGTTGATTTGAAATCCAGGACCTTTGGCGTCGCGACGGCGCTGACCTTCGTCATGCTTGCAGCGCCGGCGCTAGCCGCCGCCGGGCCCGCGTCGGTGGACTATGTCGTCTCGCCGGTGATGAAGGACGGCGACCTGACCGCGCTGGAGATCACCGCCACCTTCAAGGCCGACGCCGACGGCGAGACGCACCTGTCGCTGCCCAACAACTGGATGGGCCGCAGCGACATCTGGCGCAACCTTACCGACCTGAGCGTCGAGGGCGCCGATTCCGTCGTCGAGGACACGCCCAAGGCGCGGATCATCCGCTCCAGGCCGGGACGCAAGCTCACCCTGCGCTACCGGGTCAACGACACGCTGACGCGCGAACCGGTCCAGTCCGACAGCTATCCCAGCGAGCCCTGGGTGCGGCCGTCMTGGTTCTATGTCGACGGCGTCAGCGCGCTGATCACGGTGGACGACCGCGAGAACGGCCCGGTGACCTTCAGGTGGGGCAAGGGCTGGCCGAAGGATTTCAAGCTGGCCAGCAACCTGGAGGACGCCGCCGGCTGGAACGACCACCTGGGCCACAGCGTGCTGATCGGCGGCCGCGACGTGCGGGTCCTGCGTTCGGGCCCCGTGCGGCTGGCCGTGCGCGGCGCCTACGGCTTCGACGAGGCCGAACTCGTGCGCACGCTGGAGGTGATCCTGCGGGCCGAGCGCGGCTTCTTCGGCGACGACGCCGAGGCGCCCTACCTGGTCACCGCCCAGAGCCTGAAGGCCGAGAGCGGCGCGTCCTTCCACGGCACCGGCAAGCACCAGGCCTTCGCCATGGCCACGACCCCGAACATGACGCTGGCGGACATGCGCGTCCTGCTGGCGCACGAGATCTTCCACGCCTGGAATCCCCAGCGGCTGGGCGAGCCCATCGGTCCGGCCGGCTACTGGTTCAGCGAGGGCTTCACCGACTTCTACGCCCGCCGGCTGATGATCCGGGAAGGGCTGATCGGGCCTGCCGACTTCGTCGCCGCCTGGAACGAATCCCTGCGGGCCTACGGAACCTCTCCGGTCATCGCCATGCCCGGCAAGGAGGCGGCCGAGAAGTTCTGGACCGATCCGAACGCCGACCAGCTGGCCTATCAGCGCGGCGCCCTGCTGGCGGCGATCTGGGACCTGAAGCTGCGCCAGGCCGGATCCAGCCTTGACGCGGTGCTGCACGCGCAGGCCAGGGCGCGAAAGGAGCAGCCCAAGGTGAAGCTGATCCAGGCCTTCGTCGACGCCGCCAAGGGCCAGGGCCTGGACGTGACCGCCGACATCGAACGGCACATCGACGAGGGACGCCCGATCCGCCTGCCCGCCGACGCGTTCCTGCCCTGCGCGCGGATCGAGGACGTCAGCGGTCCGATCTTCGATCTGGGCTTCGAACCGGCCGTCGACGACGCCGGGGTGATGACGATCACGCGCCTGCGCAAGGGCTCCCCCGCCGAGCTCGCAGGCCTGCGCGACGGCATGGTCATCGTCGAGAAGCGCAGCGGAACCAGCGGCGATCCGAGCAAGCCCTACGAGCTGGCGGTGCGCGAAAAGGAAGGACCGGTCGCGACGATCAGCTTCCTGCCGCGCGGCGATCGCGCCCACGACTACCAGCGCCTGGTCCTGACGCCGGAAGCGGCGAAGGCGCCGGCCCTGTGCGCCTTCCCTTCCGGTGCTTCGGCCAACCCCCTTCATAAACCGATCTAGTTGGGTTATTTTGAATGGTCACCGTCCTTCGCATACGGGGACTGCGCGTCGTGATCTTCACCAACGATCATGAACCGGCGCACGTCCACGTGTACGGAGACGGCGAGGCCAAGATCAATCTCGTGGGGCGCGACGGCGCGCCCGAACTGGTTCGCGCCGAAGCCATGACCAGGGCGGACATCCGCCGCGCCATGGCGACCGTCGCGGAGCACCGCGAGGCCCTGCTGATGCGATGGAAGGAAATCCATGGCTGACCTGACCGACCAGGACATCGATGCGGCTCTGGCCCGGGGAGCCTCCGCCCGCGCCTCCGAACCACGCGCCCTGTCGGCCCGCTACGACCCGGCCAGCGGCCGCATCGTGGTGGAACTGACCAACGGCGCCGCCTTCGCCTTCCCGGCCCGTCAGGCCCRGGGGCTGGAGACCGCGGACGAGACGCAACTGGCCGAGGTGACCGTGCTTGGCGCGGGATCGGGCCTGCACTGGGAAGCGCTGGACGTCGATCTGTCGGTGCCCGAACTGACGGCGGGATTGTTCGGAACCAAGGCGCACATGGCCCGACTGGCGGGCCGCGCGACCTCCCCCGCGAAATCCGCCGCCGCGCGAATGAACGGCGCCAAGGGCGGCCGCCCTCGCAAGAGCGGAACAGCCTAGTTTGACCAGACGGACACTGACGCCGTTGACATTGTCATAGGCTCGCCCCCACTTTCCGGCGCTCGCCTCCTGGTTCGCCGGAAGGGCGATCCACCTCCCCTAGCCCAGAGTCGTAATGAACGTCGTCGTCGTCGAGAGCCCGGCCAAGGCCAAGACCATCAACAAGTACCTCGGGTCCGACTACACGGTTCTGGCCTCCTATGGGCATATCCGCGACCTGCCGTCGAAGGACGGCTCGGTGGAGCCCGACAACGACTTCGCCATGAGCTGGGAAGTCGACGCCAAGTCGTCCAAGCGCGTGTCCGACATCGTCGACGCGCTGAAGAAGGCCGACCGCCTGATCCTCGCCACCGACCCGGATCGCGAAGGCGAGGCGATCAGCTGGCACGTGCTCGAGGTGCTGAACAAGAAGAAGGCGCTGAAGGACAAGCAGATCCAGCGCGTCACCTTCAACGCCATCACCAAGGCCGCCGTCACCGAGGCCATGAAGGCCCCGCGCGACCTCGACATGGAGCTGGTCGAGGCCTACCTCGCCCGCCGCGCCCTCGACTACCTGGTGGGCTTCACGCTCTCGCCGGTGCTGTGGCGCAAGCTTCCGGGATCGCGCTCGGCCGGCCGCGTGCAGTCGGTGGCCCTGCGTCTGGTCGTCGACCGCGAGATCGAGATCGAGCGCTTCAAGACCCAGGAATACTGGACCGTCGACGCCGACGTCTCGGCCGGCAGCGATCCGTTCCTGGCCCGCCTGGTCAAGCACGACGGCAAGAAGCTCACCAAGTTCGACCTCGGCAACGAGGCCTCGGCGCTGGCGGCCAAGGCCGCCGTGCAGTCCGCCGCCTTCAAGGTGGAGGCCGTCGAGAAGAAGCCCGGCAAGCGCTCGCCCGCCCCGCCCTTCACCACCTCGACCCTGCAGCAGGAAGCCGCCCGCAAGCTGGGCTTCTCGGCCCAGCGCACCATGCAGGCCGCCCAGAAGCTGTACGAAGGCATCGACATCGGCGGCGAGACCGTCGGCCTGATCACCTACATGCGTACCGACGGCGTCTCGATCGCCCCGGAAGGCATCGCCGACGCCCGCGAGGTGATCGGCAATGTCTACGGCAAGGACTACGTGCCGGACGCCCCGCGCATCTACAAGTCGAAGGCCAAGAACGCCCAGGAGGCCCACGAAGCCATCCGTCCGACCAGCATGCGCCGCAACCCCGGCTCGCTGCGCCTGGATCCTGACCTGGGCCGCCTGTACGAGCTGATCTGGAAGCGCACCATCGCCTCGCAGATGGAAAGCGCCCGCATCGAGCGCACCACCGTCGACCTGGAAAGCCACGACGGCCGCACCGGCCTGCGCGCCACCGGCCAGGTGGTGCTGTTCCCCGGCTATCTGGCCGTCTACGAGGAAGGCCGCGACGACGAGGAAGGCGAAGACAGCGCCCGCCTGCCGGCCATCGTCGAAGGCGCCGCCGCCAAGGTCATCGAGACCCGCGCCGACCAGCACTTCACCGAACCGCCCCCGCGCTACTCCGAAGCCAGCCTCGTCAAGAAGATGGAAGAGCTGGGCATCGGCCGTCCGTCGACCTACGCCTCGGTTCTGGGCGTGCTGCGCGACCGCGAGTACGTGCGGATGGAGAAGCAGCGCTTCATCCCCGAGGACAAGGGCCGCCTGGTCACCGCGTTCCTCGAGCAGTTCTTCCGCCGCTATGTCGAGTACGACTTCACCGCGGCCCTGGAAGAGCGCCTGGACCTGGTTTCCGACGGCCAGCTCGACTGGAAGGAGTTCCTGCGCGAGTTCTGGAAGGACTTCCACGCCGCCGTCGGCGAGATCGCCGAACTGCGCACCACCAACGTGCTCGACGCGCTGAACGACGCCCTGGGCCCGCACATCTTCCCCGACAAGGGCGACGGGTCGAACCCGCGCCTGTGCCCGACCTGCGGCTCGGGCATGCTGTCGCTGAAGACCGGCAAGTTCGGCGCCTTCATCGGCTGCTCGAACTATCCGGAGTGCCGCTACACCCGCCAGTTGGGCGTGGCCGAGGGCGACGGCGAGGCCGAGAGCGCCGACAAGGAACTGGGGATCAATCCCGCCACCGGCCGCGCCGTGTGGCTGAAGAACGGCCGCTTCGGCCCCTATGTGGAAGAGGTGGCGGCCGAGGGCGAGAAGCCCAAGCGCTCGTCCCTGCCCAAGGGCTGGACGCCGGCGGCGCTGGATCTGGAAAAGGCCCTGCGCCTGCTGAGCCTCCCGCGCGAAGTCGGCATGCACCCGGACGACGGCAAGCCGATCACGGCGGGCCTGGGCCGCTTTGGCCCGTTCGTGCTGCACGACGGCACCTACGCCAACCTGGAGAACGCCGACGAGGTGTTCGACGTCGGCCTCAACCGCGCCGTCGCCATCCTGGCCGACAAGCGGGCCGGCGGCGGACGTCCGCAGCGCGCGGCGGCCGCGGCCCTGGCCGAGCTCGGCAATCACCCCGAGGACGGCAAGCCGGTGCGCGTGCTGTCGGGCCGTTTTGGTCCGTACATCAAGCACGGCGACACCAACGCCAACGTGCCCAAGGGCGCGGATCCGGCGGCCCTGACTCTGGCCGAGGCCGTGACCTTGCTGGCCGAGCGCGTGGCCAAGGGCGGCGGCAAGAAGCCGGCCAAGAAGGCCGCTGCGCCGAAGAAGGCTCCGGCCAAGGCCAAGGCCGCGAAAGCCGACGGCGAAGCCGCCGAAGCCAAGCCGAAGAAGGCCGCCGCCAAGACCACGGCGGCCAAGAAGCCGGCCGCCAAGAAGGCGCCGGCCAAGGCCAAGACCGAGGCGTGACGGCGGGCGACCGGGGAGAGTAGACTAGGGCCATGACCACGCTCGAACGTCCCTTGCCGCTGCCGCTGGTGGTGGTCCTGCTGTCGGCGGTCAGCGTCGTGGGCTTCGTGCTGGGCCTACGCGGCGCGCTGGACACGGGCCGGCCCGCCGACGCGGTCTCGACCGCGCCCCTGGCCGAGGTCTCGGGCGTGCCGGTGAAGGACGCGACCCCGGCCCCGGTCGAGGTCGCCCCGCCGCCTCCCCCGCCCGCGCCCAAGCCGGTCGAGGAAGCGCCCGAGGAGGTCGCCCCCGAGACGCCGCCGGTGGTCCAGGCTCCTGTCGCGCCCGTGACCCCGCCTCCGGCCGAGAAGAAGCCCGAGGTCCCGCCGGCCCAGCAGACGCCGCAGCGGATCGAGGACCTGTACTAGGTCTGAGGCCCCCTGCCCGTTCCCCTCGGCCCTGAAACGGCTTAGAGGGGAGCAATGGCCAAACCTCGCCTTCCCAAGACTGCCGCCCCGAAGTCCCAGCGCCCCAAGATGGCGTCCAAGCCCCGTCCGCCTGCCGGCCTGCCCGACAAGGAGACGCTGCTGGCCTTCCTGCGCGACGCCGGCGAGGCCGCCAAGGCCGACATCGCCCGCCACTTCGGCCTCAAGGGCGCTGATCGCCGCGCGCTGCGCGAGATGATCCGCGAGATGGAAGCCCAGGGCCAGCTGGGCAAGCGCGGCCGCCGCGGCTTCGCCGAGGCCGGCGCCCTGCCCCCCGTCGGCGTGGCCGACGTGATCGAACGCGACGCCGACGGCGACCTCTTCGTCAAGCTGACCAAGTCCGACGACGATGCCCCGATGGTGCGCCTGGCCCCCGACCGCCGCGAGGCCGCCGCCGGCGCGCCCGGCCTGGGCGACCGCCTGCTGGTGCGCTTCGAGAAGCTGGAGAGCGGCGAGTACGAGGCCCGCCTGATCAAGCGCCTGGGCCAGAGCGCCCACAAGGTGCTGGGCGTGGTGCGCAAGCAGCGCCGCGAGATCCGCGTCGAGCCCGTCGATCGCAAGTCCAAGGACAGCTACCTGCTCGACGTCTCGCAGCCGGGCGTCGGCGACCTGAAGGACGGCGACCTGGTCGTCGTGCAGCAGACCGGCCACGCCGGCCGCTACGGCCCCAAGCCCTGCCGCGTGCTGGAGACGGTGGGCAACGAGGAGGACCCCCGCGCCGCCTCGCTGATCGCGATCCACAGCCACGGCATCCCCACCGGCTTCTCCGACGAGGCGGAAGCAGAGGCCAAGGCCGCCAAGGAGCCGACGCTGGAGGGCCGCGAGGACCTGCGCGACCTGCCGTTCGTGACCATCGACCCGGTGGACGCCCGCGACCACGACGACGCGGTCTACGCCCATCCCGACGACAGCGAGGGCAACAAGGGCGGCTGGGTGGTCTGGGTGGCCATCGCCGACGTCGCCGCCTATGTGCGCCCGGGCTCGGCCCTGGACCGCGACGCCCGCGACAAGGGCAACAGCGTCTATTTCCCCGACCGGGTGGAGCCGATGCTGCCCGAGACCCTGTCGAACGGCCTGTGCTCGCTGCGTGAAGGCGAGAACCGCGCCACGCTGGCGGTGCGGATGGTGTTCGACAAGAACGGCCGCAAGACGAGCCACCGCTTCGTGCGCGGACTGATGCGCTCGGTCGCCAAGCTGTCGTACGAGCAGGCCCAGGCCGCCATCGACGGAACCCCGTCGCCGGCCGGCCAGGACCCGGACAAGGCCCCGCCGCTGCTGGACGCGATCCTGACCCCGCTGTGGGAGGCCTTCCGCCTGATGGGCAAGGGCCGCGAGGCCCGCTCGCCCCTGGCCATCGAAAGCGACGAGCGTCGGATCGTCATCACCAAGGCCGGCGAAATCGCCTCGATCACCCGCCGCGCCAGCCTCGAGGCCCACAAGCTGATCGAGGAGATGATGATCCAGGCCAACGTCTCGGCCGCCGAGAGCCTGGAAGCCAAGCGCTCGCCGCTGATTTACCGCGTGCACGACACGCCCAGCCTGGAGAAGGTGCAGAACCTGGCCGAGTTCCTGCAGACCCTGGAGATCCGCTGGAACAAGGGCGAGGCCCCGCAGACCGCGCGCTTCAACAAGCTGCTGGAAGACACCCGCGAGAGCCCGCACGCGGCGATCATCAACGAGGTGGTCCTGCGCACCCAGATGCAGGCCCACTATTCCAGCGACAACATCGGCCACTTCGGCCTGAATCTCGCCAAGTACGCCCACTTCACCAGCCCGATCCGCCGCTATGCCGACCTGATCGTGCACCGCGGCCTGATCCGGGCGCTGGGCCTGGGCGACGATGGTTTGACCGACCAGGACATCGCCCGCATCAAGGACACCGCCGAGGTCATCACCCACGCCGAGCGCCGGGCCATGGCCGCCGAGCGCGACGCCACCGACCGCTACATCGCCTCGTTCCTGGCCGACCGCGTGGGCGCGACCTTCGCCGGCCGCATCACCGGCGTCACTCGCTTTGGCCTGTTCATCAAGCTGGACGAGACCGGCGCCGACGGCCTGGTGCCGATCTCCAACCTCGGCGAAGAGTTCTTCGTCCACGATGAAAAGCTGCACTCGCTGGTGGGCGAGCGCACCGGCAAGCGCTGGCCGCTGGGCCTGTCGGTCGAGGTGCGCCTGCGCGAGGCCACGCCCGTGACCGGCGGCCTGCTGTTCGAGATGCTCACCGACCCGCTGCCCGCCGACCCGAAGCTGCCGAGGCCGCGCCTGGGCGCGCGCCGCCAGGCCGCGGTCAAGCCGCGCGGCGGCCTGCCCAAGGGCGTGCGGCGGGGCAAGCGACGCTAAGACCCCCCCCTGAAGGGGGAGGTGTCGGCGAAGCCGACGGAGGGGGATGTATCTGCTGAGTTCGGAGCGGGGTGAGCGGCTGAAGCCTATTCCCCCTCCGGCCCTCCGGGCCACCTCCCCCTTCAGGGGGAGGGTCTACTAAACAGGCTTCTCGATCTCGTAGACCACGTCTTCCAGCTTCTGCAGGATCAGCGTCTGCGCGTCGCGGACGCCCTGGTTGAAGAACGCCGGGCCCAGGGTCTCGCCGATGAAGTCGAGCAGGAAGCCGGCCTCCAGGCCGCTGACCGGGCGATCGAGCTCGTCGCGCATGTAGAGCGTCAGCTTGCGCAGGGCGGCCTCGCGGACGTCCTTGTCGAGCTCGATGCGGGCCATGGTCAGCCGATCGCGCCGAAGCACCAGGCCAGGACGGACTTCTGGGCGTGGATGCGGTTCTCGGCCTCGTCCCAGACCAGCGAGCGCGGGCCGTCGAGGACGGCGTCGGTGACTTCCTCGCCGCGGTGCGCGGGCAGGCAGTGCAGGAACACGCCGTCGGGCCCCGCCAGATCCATCAGGGCGTCGTCGACCTGATAGGGCTCGAAGGCCTTCAGGCGCTCGTCATGATCGGTGTCGCCCATCGACACCCAGGTGTCGGCCACGACCACGTCGGCGCCGCGCACGGCTTCCTTGGGGTCCTCGCTCATGGTCACGTCGCCGTTCAGGCCGGCGGCGCGGGCCAGATCGTGCAGGTCGGCGTGATAGACCGCCGGGCAGGCGATCTTCAGCTTGAAGCCCAGCAGCGGAGCGGCGTGGATGAAGCTGGAGCAGACGTTGTTGCCATCGCCGACCCAGGCGATCGTCTTGCCGCCCACGTCGCCGCGATGCTCTTCGATCGTCAGCAGGTCGGCCATGATCTGGCACGGGTGGCTCTTGTCGGTCAGGCCGTTGATCACCGGCACGGTCGAGACCTGGGCGAAGCGCTCGACGTCGGCGTGGACGTTGGCGCGGATCATCACCGCGTCGACCATGCGCGAGAGCACCTTGGCGGTGTCCTCGATGGTCTCGCCGCGACCCAGCTGCATGTCCGAGGCCGTCGAGATGATGGCGTCGCCGCCCAGCTGGCGCATGGCCGCGTCGAACGAGAAGCGGRTGCGGGTCGAGTTCTTCTGGAAGATCATCGACAGCACGCGATCCTTGGCGGGCGCGTCGGCGTCGACACGGCCCTGCGGCCAGCCCTTGCGGGCGGTCTTGCGGGCCTTCGCGTCCTCGAGGATCAGGCGCAGCGTGGCGCCGTCGAGCTTCCAGAGGTCGATGAAGTGGCGGGGGGCGGTCATCTCAGGCCACCTTTCCGAATGAGCTGAAGTGGACGCCCCCGCCGTCATCGGCAGGGGCGTCGGTCCGGACTGCGATCAGGCCGCCGCTTGGGCGCGGACGACCTCGCAGGTCTTTTCGAGCTTGGCCACGGCTTCCTGGGCCTCGGCCAGCGTCAGGTTCAGCGGCGGCAGCAGGCGGACGCAGTTGTCGCCGCCGCCGGCGATCAGCAGGTTCTGATCGCGGGCCAGCGCCATGAACTCTCGGTTGTTCGAGGCCAGCTTGACGCCGATCAGCAGGCCCTTGCCGCGGATGTCGAGCACGACGTCCGGGAAGCGGTCCTTCAGGCCGTTCAGTTGCTGGGTGAAGTAGCCGGCGATGGTCTTCACGTTGTCGAGCAGCTCGGGCGTGTTGATCGCGTCGAAGGCCGCCGTGCCGACCGCCATGGCCAGCGGGTTGCCGCCGTAGGTCGAGCCGTGGGTGCCGGGGGTCATGCCCTTGGCGCCCTCGTGGGTGGCCAGGCACGCGCCGACCGGGAAGCCGCCGCCCAGAGCCTTGGCCACGCACATGATGTCGGGCTCGGCGCCCTCGGCCCACTCGTGGGCGAACAGCTTGCCGGTCCGGCCCATGCCGCTCTGCACCTCGTCGAAGATCAGCAGAACGCCGGCCTCGCGGGTGATCTGGCGCAGCTCGACCAGCTGGGCCTCGGTCAGGGCGCGCGCCCCGCCCTCGCCCTGCACCGGCTCGATGATGACGCCGGCCGTGGTCGGGCCGATGGCGGCCTTCAGGGCCTCCAGGTCGCCGAACGGCAGCTGGATGAAGCCCGGCAGGCGCGGGCCGAAGCCGTCCAGATAGCCGGCGTTGCCCGAGGCGTTGACCGCCGCGTACGAACGGCCGTGGAACGAGCCGTCGAAGCCGATGATGTCGATGCGCTCGGGGTTGCCGGCCACCGCGTGATAGCGGCGGGCGGCCTTCAGGGCGCATTCGATCGCCTCGGTGCCCGAGTTGGTGAAGAACACCACGTCGGCGAAGGTGGCCGCGCACAGCTTGTCGGCCAGCACTTCCTGCTCGGGGATCGTGTAGATGTTGGAGACGTGCCAGAGCTTTTCGCCCTGCGTCTTCAGGGCGTCGACCAGCACCGGGTGGGCGTGGCCCAGGCCGCAGGTGGCGATGCCGGCCACGCAGTCCAGGTACTCGCCGCCGTCGGTCGAGAACAGGCGCGCGCCTCGGCCTCGCTCGAACGCCAGCGGAGCGCGGTTGTACACGCCCATGATGTGGTGTTGCGAGGGGTTCGACGACGTCGCGGTGCTCAAAGCGGCCTCCCAAAAAGGCAAGAAGCCCCCGGGCTTTCGCGCGGGGACTGGAAGGCCCGACGTTGTCGACGCGAAGTCCTGCCCTGTCAATGAAATCACTATGAATTTTCGGCCTGCGGGGCGTGGCGGACACACCCTGGCGGCGCGGGACCGCTAACTTGCCATCCACGCGCGATCCGACCTAAGCCTGGGCGCGGGGGAGATGCATGGAGGATCCACGATGAAGGCCGCCGTTTCCCTCGCCCTGCTGGCCCTGGCCACCCTGCCCGGCTGCGCCTCGACGCCCGTGTCGCCCGGCCCCGCCGCCGTCACCGGAACCGTGGTCTGGCGCGAGCGGATCATGCTGCCGCCCAATACGAAGACGATCGTGCGGCTGCAGGACGTCAGCCTGGCCGACGCGCCGGCCAAGGTGCTTGCCGAGGACGTGATCGACGGCACGCGCGCCCCGCCCGTGGCGTTCAAGCTGGCCTATGACCCGGCGCAGATCCGCCCCAACCACCGCTACTCGGTGTCGGCCCGCGTCGAGGTGGACGGCCAGCTGCGCTTCGTCAACGACACCCACATCGCGGTGATCAACGACGGCCCGACGCAAGGCGTCGAGGTGCTGGTCAAGGGCGTGGGGCGGTAGGCGTATAAGCCCCCGTCATTCCCGCCCTTGTGGCGGGAAACCCTCTATCAGCCGCAAGGGCAGTTGAGGCGGCGTGCTCGGCACGCCGCTGGCGCTTCACGTGCGGACGGAACCAGGGGTTCCCGCCACAAGGGCGGGAATGACGGGAAGGAAGGGAAGAACCCTCAGCTCTTCAGCCGATACCCGCTGCGGAACAGCGCCCAGCACCACAGGAACAGGCCCGTGGCCAGCACGGCCGTGACCACCACGCCGATGGCGATGCTGCCGTCCGCGTGGCCGATGAAGCCGTAGCGGAAGCCGTCGATCAGGTAGAAGAACGGGTTGAAGTGGCTGGCCGTGCGGAACGGCTCGGGCAGCTTGTCGACGAGGTAGAAGGTGCCCGACAGGAAGGTCATCGGCATGATGGCGAAGTTGGTCACCGCCGCCAGCTGGTCGAACTTCTCCGACCACAGGCCCGCCAGCACGCCGGCCAGGCCCAGGATGATCGCAGCCCCGACCGCGAAGTAGATGATCGCCCACAGGTGCGAGACCTGCAGGCCCGCGCCCGGCAGCACGCCGATGACGGCGGCCGTCACCGCGCCGACCACGACGCCGCGCGTGGCCGCGCCCAGGCCGAAGGCGGCCACCTGTTCCAGCGGGGTCAGCGGCGGGGTCAGGAAGTCCGACGTCAGGCCCATCATCTTGGCCTGGATCAGCGACGAGGACGAATTGGCGAAGGCGTTGTTGAGCACCGCCATCATGATCAGGCCCGGAGCCACGAAATGGCCGAAGGTCACGCCCTCGACCGCCGGACGGTCGGAGCCGACCGCGACCACGAACACCAGCATGTAGAGCAGCGTGGTCACGACCGGGGCGGCCACGGTCTGCATGCCCACCTTCCAGAACCGGCGGATCTCGCGCTGATAGAGGGTGAGGAACCCGCTCCAGTTCCAGCCGTGATAGTCGCGCGGCTGCGGCGGAACGACGCTGTCTGCCATGTCTCTCATTGGCCCGATCCTGGAAATTCCTTCGCCATGTGCGCCCGGCGAGGGTCGGACGCAAGCGTCCCGCTCCGAGAATCAATATATAGTTTCTGTGGACAGACTACCTGGCGCCTATTGTGCGTCTTAACGCATTCTTTACACTATCTGGTAGGTCAGCCGCCGGCGGGGCGGTCTGTACACCAGATGTAGGGCGATGGCGAGGTGGGGTTTCTCGTCATGGCCCGGATTTTAGGCGGAGATGGGCCATGAGCTGGACTGACGAACGGGTCACCACCCTGAAAAAGCTTTGGCTGGACGGCCTGTCGGCCAGCCAGATCGCCAAACAACTGGGCGGGGTCACCCGCAACGCCGTGATCGGCAAGGTCCATCGCCTGGGCCTGTCGGGTCGCGCCGCGCCGTCGCAACCGGCCCGTCCGGCCTTCAAGGCCCCGCGCCCGGCCCGTCCGGCCGCCGCCTCGACGATCCCGGCCGCGCCGCGCCGCGTGGTCGCCGCCGAGCCGGTCGCCCCGGCTCCGGTTCCGGTCCAGGCCCAGCCCTCGATGCCGATCCTGCGCAACGAAGCCCCCGGCTCGGCCACCGTGCTGACGCTCGGCGCCCATATGTGCAAGTGGCCGATCGGCGACCCGTCGTCGGACAGCTTCACCTTCTGCGGCCGCCGCTCTTCGGAAGGCCCCTACTGCGTCGAGCACGCCCGGGTGGCCTACCAGCCGCAGCAGTCGACCAAGAAAAAGGGCGGCGCCACCGAGCTCGCCCGCTCGCTGCGCCGCTACATCTAGCGCCAGCCGGCCATAAGAAGAGAAGCGTCGTTCAGGCGCTCTCGCCATGCAGCCCTCCCCGTTCCGCGGGGAGGGCTTTATGTTGTCGCCGATGACCGACCTCGCCCCCGATTCCAACGCGCCCGCCTATTCCGTCTCGGAACTGGCCTTCGCGCTGAAGCGCACCCTGGAAGACCGCTACGGCTTCGTGCGGCTGCGCGGCGAGCTTTCCAAGGTCACCCACCACTCCAACGGCCACGTCTACCTGACCATCAAGGACGACAAGGCCGCCATCGACGGCGTCGTCTGGAAGGGCAATGTCCGGGGCCTGGGCGTACGGCCCGAGCACGGGCTCGAGGTCATCGTCACCGGCAAGATCACCACCTATCCGGCCGGCTCGCGCTACCAGATCGTCATCGACAGCATGGAGGCCGCCGGCGTCGGCGCGCTGCTCGCCCAGCTGGAGCGGCTGAAGGCCAAGCTGGCCAGCGAGGGCCTGTTCGCGCCCGAACGCAAGCGCCCCCTGCCCTCGATGCCGGCCGTGGTCGGCGTCATCACCAGCCCCACCGGCGCGGTGATCCGCGACATCCTGCACCGCATCCGCGACCGCTGGCCCTGCCGGGTCATCGTCTGGCCGGTGGTGGTGCAGGGCGACGCGGCCGCCGCCCAGGTGGCCGGCGCCATCCGGGGCTTCAACGCGCTGCAACCCGGCGGCCCGGTTCCGCGCCCCGACATCCTGATCGTCGCCCGCGGCGGCGGCTCGGTCGAAGACCTCTGGGCCTTCAACGACGAGGCCCTGGCCCGCACGGTGGCCGAAGGGACCATCCCGCTGATCTCGGCCGTCGGCCACGAGACCGACACCACCCTGATCGACTTCGTCTCCGACCGCCGCGCGCCCACCCCGACGGCGGCGGCCGAGATGGCCACGCCGGTGCTGGCCGAGCTGCGAGGGCTCGTCTCCGACTACGACCGCCGCCTGTCGCGTTGCGCCGGGCGCGTGGTCGAGGAGCGCCGCACGCGCCTGCAGGCGGCCGCCCGAGGCCTGCCGCGCCCCAACGACCTGCTGGCCCTGGCCCAGCAGCGGTTCGACATCGCCGCCGGCCGCCTCGACGCCGCCCTGGCCCGCAACACCTCGGTCCACGCCCAGGACCTGCTCAAGGTCACCGCCCGCCTGTCGCCCGAGGCCCTGGCCCGCCAGCGCCAGGCGAAGGCAGAGCGCCTGTCCGACCTGTCGCGCCGCCTGGATCTCGCCGCCCGCCGCGCGCCCGAGCGCGCCGCCCAGCACGCCCGCCTGCCGGCCCTATGGGACCGCCTCAACGCCGTGGCCCGCCGCCGCCTCGACCGCGAGGCCGACCGCCTGGCGGGACTGGACAAGCTGCGCCAGTCGCTGAACCCGGAGCGGCCGCTGGAACTGGGCTTTGCCTTGG
Organism: Caulobacter sp. 10L414; assembly: GCF_056395525.1. Taxonomy (NCBI): domain Bacteria; kingdom Pseudomonadati; phylum Pseudomonadota; class Alphaproteobacteria; order Caulobacterales; family Caulobacteraceae; genus Caulobacter; species Caulobacter sp. 10L414. The sequence continues at coordinate 24,585 of NZ_JBFTJR010000044.1, read as the reverse complement.
TGCGCAAGATGGACGGGACCCTGGCCCGCTCGGCCGCCGACCTCGCCGCCGGCGAGCGCGTGAACCTGAAGTTCAAGCACGGCGAGCGCGACGCGGTGATCGATGGCGAAGGCGCCACGCCGCCGCCTCCCCCACCCGCGCCGGTTTCGACCGCCGCCCCCAAGCCCCGTCCCAAGCCCGCCGCGCCGCCTTCGTCGTCGCAGGGCGACCTGTTCTAGACCCCGAGATTGGCGTAGAAGAGACCCATGAACGCTTACGATCGCGACCTCGGAAAATCCGGCCTGGCCGTCCTGCACTACGGCGACGGCGACTTCGCCGTGCTCCAGCCCGGCCAGTACGTGGTCTGCGCCGTCACCGGTGCGAAGATCCCCCTGGAGGCCCTGCGCTACTGGAGCCCCGAGCTGCAGGAAGCCTACGCCACGCCGAAGGAAGCGCTGAAGCGCTGGCAGGAGACCAAGGCCTGAGCCCCTGGCGTCCGAATAGACGGGCGCTTCTCGCCGCCCTGACCTGCGGCGTCGCTCCCCTCGCCTTCCCCGGCGCCGCCGCGGCGGCGCCGGGACTGGTGCTGAGCGGCCGTCTCCAGCAGGGCGGCTACGCCCTGGGACGCACCGCGCCGCGCGCCGAGGTGCTGGTCGACGGCGCTCTCGCCGCCCAGGCCTCGGCCGACGGCTGGTTCGTCGTCGGCTTCGACCGCGACGCCCCGCCCAGCGCCGAGATCACCGTCCAGACGCCTGACGGCTCGGCCAGCCACCGCGTGGCGATCGCGCCGGGAACCTTCGACATCCAGCGCATCGACGGCCTGCCGCCGTCGCAGGTCTCGCCCGAAGATCCGGTGCTGCTGGCCCGCATCGCCGCCGAGGGCGCGCGCAAGGCCGCGGGCTTTGCCAGCCGCGTCGACGGCGACTTCTTCCGCACGGGCTTCATCTGGCCGGTGAAGGCCACCCGCCGCTCGTCCAGCTTCGGCGGCCAGCGCATCCTCAACGGCGAGCCCAAGCGCCCGCACTATGGCGTCGACCTGGCCGCGCCGGTGGGAACGCCCGTGGTCGCCCCGGCCGCCGGGGTCGTGGCCTTCGCCGAGACCGGCCTGCACTTCGAGGGCGGCCTTGTGCTGATCGATCACGGCCAGGGCCTGATCAGCGCCTACCTGCACCTTTCCCGCGTCGACGTGACGGCCGGCCAGCGCCTGGCCCAGGGTCAGGTCATCGGCGCGGTCGGCAAGGAAGGCCGCGCGACAGGCCCGCACCTGTGCTGGCGCCTCAAGTGGCGCGACCGCAACCTCGACCCCAGCCTGTGGGTCGCTGACGCAGGAATGCGACAGTGACGAGATCAAACTTGACCATTTCGGGACACCGCCTATCGACAGGTCGTCGTGGTTATGGTTATCCCCAGCCCCGCTTTTGAAACTCGCGTATGAGGCGTAATCCCGCATGTCCGCGGTGCTCGACAAGCTCCGTTTCCTGCTGGTGGACGATAACCACCACATGCGGGCGATCGTCAGCACGATCCTGAAAGGGGTCGGCGTGCGCCACGTGCAAGAGGCGATCGACGGCGCGGAAGGCCTGCAGATCCTGAAGGATCGCCAGATCGACATCGCCATCGTCGACTTCAAGATGTCGCCGCTGGACGGGGTGCAGTTCACCCAGCTGGTGCGCAATTCACCCGACAGCACCGACCCGTTCCTGCCGATCATCATGCTTACCGGCTTCGCCGAGCGGCACCGGGTGTTCGAGGCGCGCGACGCCGGCGTCACCGAGATCGTCGTCAAGCCGGTCACGGCCCGCTCGCTGCTCGACCGCATCGACATGGTGATCTTCAAGCCGCGGCCGTTCATCCGCAGCGGCGACTATTTCGGCCCCTGCCGCCGCCGCCGCCAGGACCCGCACTACGGCGGCCCGTTCCGCCGCGCCACCGACAAGGGCGCGATCGAGCTTTAGCTCATCTCACCTCCCGTCATTCCCGCCCTTGTGGCGGGAAGCCCTGGTTCCGCTCGCATGTGAAGCGCAAGCGGACTGCTCGGCAGTCCGCCTCATCCATCTTTGCGACCGACAAAGGGTTTCCCGCCACAAGGGCGGGAATGACGGGAAGGTAGGGAGAACCTCAGTTCGTCGGGATCTCCCCCGCCAGCAGCGCCGCATAGACCTCGTTGGGCCAGCGGCGGTGGACCCAGAACCACTCTTCCGGGCGCTCGCGGATGCGGTCTTCCATGAAGGCGTTGATCATCCGCACGCCGGCCTCGATGTCGGCCGTGCGGTCGCCGGTGTTGGGCGGGACGATCGGATCGTGGACCACGGCGCGGAAATGCGCGCCCTTGGTGCGCTGCACCGACATCGGCTGCAGCACCGTGCCAAAGCGGATCGCCAGGCGCGTGGGGCCCGGCGCGGTGCGCGAGTCGTGGCCGAAGAACGGCGCGGCGACCCCGCCGTTGAACTTCTGGTCGTTCATCAGCGCCACCGACTCGCCGCGCTTCATGGCGTCGAGCAGTTCACGCGCGCCGTCGCCGCCCTTGGGGGCGAACAGGCGTACGCCGTAGCGGAACCGGCTCTTCTTGATGCGCTCGTCGATGTAGGGGTTGTTGGCCGCGCGGTAGGTCATCTGGCAGGTGACGCCGGAAAAGACGATGGCCGCCGGCATCACCTCCCAGTTCGACAGGTGGCCCGAAACGAACACCACCGGCTCCATGTCGCGGGCGATCTGGGCCAGACGCTCGGCGTTCACGACCTCGACCCGGCCGGGCGAGGACAGAAGCTTGTCCATCAGCGGGAACTCGCCGAACGTGCGCCCCAGGCCGTCCCACTGCTTGCGCAGCATGTCGGCGCGCCAGGCCGCGTCCTTTTCCGGGAACGCCAGGCGCAAGTTGCGGTCGGCCACCTTGTGGGCCCCGCTCAGCGGCCCGAACGTGCGCCCGAACCAGCCGCCCAGCGCCGAGGCCGCGTCCACCCCCAAGAGGCGGAACAGACCCATGAACAGGTCGTAGCCGAACGCCTCCAGGCGCCAGAGAAAGTCTTGGGTGGGGGAAACACGGTCGTTGGACATCGGCCCTTACTAGCTCGACTTGGCCGGCGGCGGAACTGTGGCGCCGGAATCTCCTGACCCCGCCGGGCGAGCGAGCTTCGCTTGGCGCGCGACTTGCGGCTGTCAGGGCAGACCGTTCCGTTTCGGGACGGGGGAAAGCCATCGGGGGTCAAGGGTCCACATCATGGGCAACGACATCGACACTCACCTGGGCAAGCGCCTTCGCCGCCGTCGCCGGCTGCTCGGCCTGACCCAGCAGCAACTGGCCGGCGCCGTCGGCGTGCGCTTCCAGCAGATCCAGAAGTACGAATGCGGCGCCAACCGCATCTCGGCCGCTCGCCTGTGGCAGCTGTCCGAGGCGCTGGAAGTGCCGGTCGGCTACTTCTACGACGGCCTGTCGGCCATCGCTCGCGACACCGCCCCGGCGGCCAGCAACGACTCCGAAGGCGGCGAGATGTTCGCCCGCAAGGAGACCATCGACCTGATCCGGGCCTACTACCTGCTGGGCGAGCGTCCGCGCCGTCGGCTGCTGGACCTGGCCAAGTCGCTGAACGGCGTCGAGCAGCTCGAAGCCTGAGCCTGCTTCAGTGGAGTAGCGTCCTGGGCCAAGGCGGGCTAAAGCCTGCCTCCATGACGCTCTCCGCCGATCGCCTCGCCGCCCTCGACGCCTTCATCGTCGAGCTCAACAGCGCCTCCGCAGGAGCGATCCTGCCGCTTTTCCGGTCCGACCACGGGCTGGAGGACAAGGCGGCCGGCAAGAACCTGCCGCGCGACACCCACGCGGCGTTCGACCCTGTCACCGAGGCCGACCGCGGCGCCGAAGCGGCCATCCGCAAGCTGATCTCCGAGCGCTTTCCCGAGCACGGCGTGATCGGCGAGGAATATGGCGAGGACCGCCCCGACGCCGAGTTCGTCTGGGTGCTGGATCCCGTCGACGGCACCCGCGCCTTCATCTCGGGCCTGCCGCTGTGGACCACCCTGATCGGCCTGCGCCACCAGGGCCGTCCCGTTCTGGGCGCGATCGGCCAGCCCTATATCGGCGAGCTCTATGTCGGCTCGGCCGCCCTCGGTTCGCGCCTGATCGCCCACGGCGGTGAAAAAGCCCTGCACGTGCGTCCCTGCGCCGTTCTGACCGACGCCATCATCGCCACCACCGATCCCGAGGCCTGCTTCGACGGCGCCGAACTGGGCGCCTGGCGCCAGGTGCGCGCCGCCGCCAAGCTGGCCCGCCTGGGCTGCGACGCCTACGCCTACGCCATGGTCGCGGCCGGTACGATGGACATGGTCATCGAGGCCGGCCTCAAGAGCTGGGACGTCGAGGCCGCCATCCCCCTGATCGAAGGCGCCGGCGGCGTCGTCACCGACTGGCGCGGCGCGCCGATCGGCCAGCACGGCGGCCAGATGGCCATCGCCGGCGACCAGCGCGTGCTGGACGAGGCCCTGGTGGCCCTGAAGCGCTCGGCGAAATAGAAATCCTCCCCCTCTGGGGGAGGTGGCCCGGAGGGCCGGAGGGGGGCCGTTTTCAGCTTCCGAGGCGGTGGCGGACATCAGCCGCTCCCCCCTCCGTCGGCTTTGCCGACACCTCCCCCTTCAGGGGGAGGATCTAGAGGCCGACCACCGTCTCGTCGAACGCCGCCCAGAACCGCGCCCGGCGGTCGTCGGTCTCGATCAGGATCTCGTGGAAGGCGTCCTCGATCTCGATGTAGCGGCCCTTAGGGATGCGCGCGGCGATGGCCTTCTGGGCCGAGGTCAGGACGCGGGTGTCGACCCCCGCCCCGACGATGGTCACCGGGATGGCGATGGCCTCGACGCCCTTGCTGCGCGCCAGCCAGGCGCAGGCCTCGAACGCAAAGTCGGTCCAGCCCCAGGTGATGCCGCCCAGCGCGATGTCGGGACAGGCGCGGATCTGGGCCTGGTGGCGGGCGTAGCGCGCCGCGTCGTGGGTCAGGGCGTCCTGCGGGAAGACGTGCTTGAAGGGATCGCCGACGTCGCCCAGCACATAGCCGCCGCGCAGCGGTGTGCGGGCCGCCAGCCAGGCCAGGGCGCGGGCCATGCCGGCCGGCTTGCCGCCGGTGTTCAGCCCCAGCATCGGGGCCGACAGCACGCAGGCCGAGAAACGGGTCTCGCCGTGGGCCAGGACCAGGCTGGTCAGACAGCCGCCCATCGAGTGTCCCAGGGCGATCCAGGGCCTGGGCAGGCGCGTCTCGAAGGCCGCCAGAAGGGCCTGATAGTCACCGACGAAGTCTTGAAAGCCGGCCGCGTGGCCCTTCAGGCGATCGGGCAAGGCGCGGTGGGAAAGCCCCTGCCCTCGCCAGTCGTGCACCAGGACGACGAAGCCCCGCGCCAGAAGGTCGTCGACGACCTCGTAGTACTTCTCGATCGGTTCGCTGCGGCCGGGGCTGACCACCACCGAACCGCGCGGATCGCCCTTAGGCGAAAATAGAGCGGCGCGGAGGGTCGCCCCATCCGCGCCGGAAAACCATTCGGCCTTGCCGTGGTCGGGAACCGGCGCCTCGGGAATCGAGACCAGCGGCGCAGGTTCCCCCATGGCTTAGCGGAGCTTCGAGAACAGCGCCGCCATCTTGGACTGCAGCGCCATCGCCGCGCCCATGTCCGACAGCTTCAGCTTGCCGGTCATGACGGCCATGGTCGGGTCGAGCGAGCCGGCGCCGATGGCCAGGAAGTCTTCCTTCGACAGGGTCATGGTCAGGTCGGCCGGGCCGTCCTCGTTGGTGACCGAACCGCCGTCGATGAGGATGACGCCTTCGCCCTTCAGGTCGAACTTCAGGCTCTTGCCCAGGCCGCTGTCGTCGCCCACGGCGGTTTTGATCTTGTCGGTGATTTCCTGCAACGTGGCCATGAAACGCTGTCTCCCTCTTTTCTGCGCTTGAGCGTTCTGCGCGTGAAAACTTGGTGGGCACCCTGGCCGGAGCCGGGCCGCAAGTAAACACCGTTCAGACGCTCTCCACGCTATTTTTTGCTCTGGATGAAACCCACCCGCGAAGGCGTCGCCGACAGCCGGACGCGGGCCGCGCCCTTGAAATCGGCCAGCCGCAGGATCGGCGTCTTGCCCGACAGCGGCAGGGCCTGCGACTTGCCGTCGGCCCCGACCACGACGCCGCCGGTCGCCCCGGGGAAGCCGAAGCCGGTCATCTTCGGAGCCAGCATGGCCATGGGGCCGGCGGCCTTGCCGATGACGCCGTTGGTCGAGTCGAGCACGGCCTTCAGCTCGGCCACCTCGTACTCGGCCGCCGGCTTCAGGACCGGCTCGATGATCAGGGTCGAGCCGAACTTGCCATCGGCCGAGGCCTCGAACTCGATCTTGGCCCCGCCCTGCAGCTGGGCCAGCGTCGGCAGGCGCTCGAACCGCCCGTCGGCGCCGATCGGCAGGGCCGTGCGCGCGCCGCTGGTCTCGATCAGGGTCGCCTTCAGGCCGGCGGCGGGCTTGCCGTCGCGGGTCAGGGCGTAGGCCACCCGGGTGCGCGCCCGCTCCTGGGCCGGCACCTTCAGGAAGTTTTCCAGATAGGCGAACACCTTGTCGGCCGGCGCGGTCTTGTTGGCCTGCGCCAGAGCCGCCGAACCGGCGACCAGCGCCAGGGCCGCGGCGACCAGCGCACGCCGCGCGATGCGGGCGCTCACTTCGGCTTCACGAACTTGAGGGTCATGCGGTCGCTCTCCCCTATGGCGTCGTACTTGGCGTGGTCGAAATCGGGCTCGGCCGGGTCGCCGCGCGGCGCCGACAGGCGGGTCGGCGGCAGGGTCCAGACGCCGAACGGGTGGTCCTTGGTGTCCTTGGGATTGGCGTTGATCTCGCTGGAGCCGGCCAGGACGAAGCCGGCCTCCTTGGCCAGCTGCTCGACATAGGCCTGCTGGACATAGCCGTCGGCGGCCAGCACGTCCTGCACGCGGCCGGGCTCGCCGCGATGCTCCTCGACGCCGAGGATCCCGCCGGGCTTCAGCGCCGCCAGGGCGTCCTTGAAGGCCTTCTCGGCGATGCCGCCGGCCATCCAGTTGTGCAGGTTGCGCAGGAACAGCACCCGGTCGACGCTGCCGGCCGGGGCCACCGGACCGCTGTTGCGGCCGAAGGTGGTGATGTCGACCTTGCCGTAGAGCCTGGGCTTGGCCTCCAGCTTGCGGCGATAGGCGGCGACGATCTCGGCGGCGGCCGGGTCGGCGGGATCGGCCTCCAGCACCGCCTCGTAGAGCTTCCCGCCCGTCGAGGCCAGGAACGGCGCCAGGATCTCGGTGTACCAGCCCGCGCCGGGCCAGAACTCGACCACCGTCTGGCCGGGCCGGATCTCCCAGAACTCCAGGCTCTGCACCGGATGGCGCCAGGCGTCGCGGGCCTTGTCGGCGCTCGAGCGCCAGTCGCCGGCCACCGCTCCCTGCAGGGTGGCGGCGCCGCCCTTGGCGGGCTTGGGCGCCTCGGCCTTGGCGGCCGGTTCGTCCTTCTTGCGGCCGCAACCGACCAGGCCGGCCGCACCGGCGGCGACGAGCAGGCCGCGACGCGACCAGGAAGAGACTGGGTCCATCGATCCCCCGTTACGCATGGATCCCAGCCTTAGACCGCGACCTTGGCCAAATGGCGACGCCCGATCACGCCGGCTTCTTGAAGCGCAGGGTCATGCGGTCGCTCTCGCCGATGGCGTCGTACTTGGCGCGGTCGAAGTTCGGATCGGCCGGCTGTCCCGACGGCGCGCTCTGGCGTACGGGCGGCAGGGTCCAGACGCCGAAGGGGTGGTCCTTGGTGTCCTTGGGGTTGGCGTTGACCTCGGACTTGGCGTCGAGCTTGAAACCGGCTTTCTCGGCCAGCGCCACGACGGTCGCGGTCGACAGATAGCCGTTGGCGCCGGCGCTCTTCTCGTCGGCCGGCTCTGCGCGGTGCTCCTCGACGGCCAGCACGCCGCCCGGCTTCAGCACCGCGAAGAAGTCGGCGAACAGCTTTTCGGCGGTTCCCGGCTGAACCGTCCAGTTGTGGACGTTGCGGGCGGTCAGCACCAGGTCGGCCGAGCCCGGCGCGCCCAGCGGCGCGGCCACGGGACCGAAGTCGACGAACTTGACCTTGCCGTACTTGGCCTCGTCGGCGAAGCGGGCCTCGAAGGCCGCCCGACCCTTGCGGGCGCCTTCGGAAAGCTTGGGATTGGCCAGGTCGGCGACGCCGGCGACGTAGGTCCCCTTCGTGGCCTTGGCGTAGGGCGCGAGGATCTCGGTCCAGTAGCCGCCGCCGGGCGAGACCTCGATCACGGTCTGGCCGGGCTTGAGGCCCCAGAACGCCAGGCTCTCGTACGGGTGGCGGGCGCCGTCGCGGGCGACGCTGGCGGGCGTGCGGTCGGGCGAGGCGACGGCGGCCTTGAGGGCGGCGTCGGCGGCCAGGGCGCTGGTGGCTGGAACGAGGGCCGCGGCGGCGGCCAGGATCAGCAGGTGGCGGCGGGCGGGCATGGTCTGTCTCCGTCGTCGTCGAGGTGACGGACCTTAACCTTGGGTGGCGCTCGATCAAGCGATTCCGGCCCTTCCCAGCAGGGACCTGCACGACCTGCCCGGGGCATGACCCAGGGGCGACTACATTCAAAAACGCCGCACCCCTTGAAGTCGAAAAACGACCTCCCAACTATTCACTCGAAGGCGCTGGACAGCCGGGCCTTCCGGATCGCAGACGAGGCCGATGACGGGTCGTCGAAGGTTCGAACACTGACTGCAACCTTGCTTGAGAAGAAGGTTCTACACTTATGCGTACGATCGACCTTTCGCCCCTGTACCGCTCGCTCGTCGGCTTCGACCGCCTGGCCGCGCAACTCGACGCCGCCGCCAAGACCGAAGCCGCCTCCGGCTATCCGCCCTACAACATCGAGCGCACCGACGAGAATTCCTACCGCATCGAGATCGCCGTCGCCGGCTTCAAGCCGGAAGAACTGTCGATCGAGGCCAAGGAAGGCCTGCTGACCGTCTCGGGCCGCAAGGCGGCCAACGACGAGACCAAGCGCTACCTGCATCGCGGCCTCGCCGAGCGCAATTTCGACCGCCGCTTCCAGCTGGCCGACTACGTGGTGGTGACCGACGCGGCCCTGGCCGACGGCCTGCTGACCATCGCGCTCAAGCGCGAGCTGCCGGAAGCCCTCAAGCCCCGCAGCATCCCGATCAGCACCGGCGCCGACACCGCCGTGATCGAAGGCGAAAAGGCCGCCTAAGGCGACCGACCGCTTTCTCTGTCTCTGAATTCCCCCTCCGACTTTCGGGCGGCGCGATCTCGCGCCGCCCTTTTTTACGTCTGCACCGGATCTGCACGGCCCTGGCCGCAGGTCCTGCACGCCCCGCACCTATGCCCGCCGTTGACCCCGGACGTCGCAAGCGGAACATCTGCGCCATGACTCAGCCGATCCTGATCGTCGACGACGAGCCGCACATCCGCGAACTGCTGGCTTTCGCCCTGGGCAAGGCCGGCTACGCCACGGTCGAGGCCGCCGACGGCGAGGCGGCGCTGGAGGCGATCGCGGCTCACCGGCCGGCCCTGGTGGTGCTCGACATCAACATGCCGCGCCTCAACGGCCTGGACGTCTGCCGCCGCATCCGCGCCGAGGGCCAGCTGCCGGTGCTGCTGCTGTCGTCGCGCGACGACGAGATCGACCGGGTGCTGGGCATCGAACTGGGCGCCGACGACTACGTGGTCAAGCCGTTCAGCCCGCGCGAGGTGACGGCCCGGGTCAGCGCCATCCTGCGCCGCGCCAGCGCCGCCGCCCCGGCGCCGGCGGCCGAAGAAGCCAAGCTGGTCAGCCATGGCCGCCTCAGCCTGGAGGCCGACGCCTGGCGGGCGGCCTGGGGCGAGACCGAGACGTCCCTGACCGTCACCGAGTTCGGCATCCTGTGGACCCTGGCCAGCGCCCCGCGCCGCGTCTTCACCCGCGACGCCATCATCGACAAGCTGCGCGGCCCCGGCTTCGCCCTCACCGACCGCACCATCGACAGCCACGTGCGCAACCTGCGCGCCAAGTTCGCCAGGCTGGGCGGAACCGACGTGGTCGAGACCCGCCCCGGGGTCGGCTATCGCCTGGGCGCCTGCCAGGGCCAGGACGCCCAGGCGTGATCGCCGCGCTGTCAGCCTTCAAGGATGCGATCAAGCGCCGCTGGCCGGCGCTGCGCCTGCGCTCGATCCTGCTGGCGGTGCTGATGTTCGCCGCCGCCATGCCGGCGCTGGGCGGGATCTTCCTGCGCAGCTACGAAAACACCCTGGTGCGCCAGACTGAGGCCGAGCTGAACGCCCAGGGCGCGGCCCTGGCGGCCGCGGCGGCGGCCCTGTGGCCCGGCGCGCCGCCCTCCTCCGCCCTGCCCGAACCGGATCCGGAAGACCCCGCCTACTATCGCCCCGAGAAGCCCAGCATCGACCTGTCGGCCGCGGTGATCCTGCCCGAACGTCCCACGCCCGCCCCGGCCGCCGGGACGCCGGATCCCGACGCCGTCGCGGCCGCCGCCCGACTGGACCGCATTTTCGCCGACACCACCCGCAGCACCCTGGCCGCCGTGGTGCTGACCGACGCCCATGGCCGCGTGGTGCGGGGCCTGGGCGCCGGCGGCGACCTGTCGGCCCTGCCCGAGGTGCGCCACGCCCTGTCGGGACGGTCCGAGACCGTGCTTCGCCGGATCGGCCAGTACCGCCCGCGCTACATCTGGGAATGGCTGAGCCGGGCCTCGGCCGTGCGCCTGCACCACGTCCGCCCGGTGGTGGTCGACGGCAGGACGGTGGGCGTGCTGCTGCTGTCGCGCTCGCCGCGCGGCCTGTTCAAGGGCCTGCACGAGGACCGCGGCAAGCTGCTGCTGGGCGCGGGCGTCATCCTGCTGGTGCTGTTCAGCCTGGCGGGCCTGGTGTCGCGCGGGGTCACCCGGCCGATCGAGCAGCTCAGCGCCGCCACCCGCGCCATGGCCACCGGCCAGGGCGAGGCGCCGGAGACGCCCCGCACCGCGGCCGTCGAGATCCAGGCGCTGTACGACGACTTCCGGGCCATGGCCGGAGCGATCGACAAGCGTTCGCGCTATCTGCGCGACTTCGCCGCCGCCCTCAGCCACGAGTTCAAGACCCCGCTGGCCGGGGTGCGCGGGGCCATCGAGCTCCTGCAGGACCACTACCCCACCATGAGCCAGGCCGAGCGCGAACGCTTCCTGGCCAACATCGCCGCCGACAACGCGCGCCTGTCGGCCCTGGTCGGACGGCTGCTGGAACTGGCCCGCGCCGACATGGCGACCCCGGAAGCCGGGGTCGCGGCCGCTCCCGCGGCGGCGGCGAAGTCCGTGGCGGCCGCCCTGTCGACGCCCGCCTTCGCGGTGACGGCCGACCTCTCCGGCGACCTGCCGCCGGTCGCCGCCCCGCTGGCGATGATCGAGACGGTGCTGACCGTTCTGGTCGAGAACAGCCGTCAGGCCGGCGCCGGCAAGGTCGCGATCAGCGGCCACGACCGCGGGCAGGCCGTCGTGCTGGTGGTCGCCGACGACGGCCCTGGCGTGGCCTCGGCCGACGCCGCGCGGCTGTTCGAGCCGTTCTTCACCACCCGCCGGGCCGAGGGCGGAACCGGTCTTGGCCTGTCGATCGCCCGCTCCCTGGCCCGCGCCCACGGCGGCGAGGTGGCCTATGTCGCCGGAGCCGAAGGCGCGCGCTTCACCCTGTCGCTGCCGCCGGCCTGACCGTCTGCACGAAATCTCCACATGCGGTCCATCAGGGCGCCGCACGCCGTCCGTAGGGTGCCGCTGACGCCTCTTCGGCCAGGAGATTTGCCATGCTGACCGCCGCCCCGCCCGCCTCCGACTGCCAGGTCGAACTCGACGTCGCCGCCGGCCGCTGCACCTGGAGCGTCACCCGCCCCGACGGCATGCGGCTGTCGGGCGAGGCCGCCGATCCCGCCTTCGCCCGCAGCCAGAGCCACCTGGCGGCCGTGATGCTCGACGCCTTCGCCTCGCTGAAGCGGCGGCGCTTCTAGCTGTGCCTCGTCTTCGCCCCAAGGCGGGTGTAAGCGAGGCCATCGCTTCATCCGCAAGGGCCACACTTCCTCCATGCGCGCGCTTCTCTCCCTCGCCCTGACGCTCGGCGTCTCGGCCGCCGCCCTCTCCGCTCCCCTCGCCGCCCAGGCCGCGCCGCCGGAGAACTACGCGACGATCCGCATGAAGACCGACACCGCCTTCCTCAGCCCCGAGGAGCGCAAGGTGGTGAACCTGCTGATCCAGGCCGCCGACCAGATGACGGCGATCTACGCCAAGCAGATGGTCGCCCAGGGCGGCCCCGACGGCCCCGGCCACGGCTTCTATCCCGCCGACCTGACCAAGGCGCAGCTGGAGGCCTATCTGGCGGCCCATCCCGACCAGAAGGCGGCGCTGATGGACACCTACACGGTGGTCCGCCGCGAGGGCGACAAGCTGGTCGCCGTGCCCTACTCGGTCGCCTACAAGCCCGAGCTGACCAAGGCCGCCGCCCTGCTCGACGAGGCCGCCAGGATCACCACCAACGCCAGCCTCAAGACCTTCCTGACGCTGCGCGCCCAGTCCTTCCGCAGCAACGACTACTTCCAGTCGGAAATGGCGTGGATGGACCTTGAGGGCACCCCCATCGAGGTGGCGATCGGCCCGTACGAGACCTACACTGACGAGCTGATGGGCCAGAAGGCCGCCTTCGAGGCCTTCGTCACCCTGAAGAACCCGACCGAAAGCAGCGCCCTGGACAAGTACAAGGCCTACCTTCGCGACATGGAGGCCAACCTGCCGGTGGCCGACGCCTACAAGAACTTCAAGCGCGGCGGGGCCTCGCCCATCGCCGTGGCCGAGCAGATCCGCGGCGGCGGCGACAATCTGCACGGCCCCCAGACCGTGGCCTTCAACCTGCCCAACGACGAGCGCGTGCGCGAGGCCAAGGGCGCCAAGAAGGTGATCCTGTCCAACGTGCTGGCGGCCAAGTACGAGGGCATCCTCAAGCCGATCGCCAGCCGCGTGCTGGTMGCCGACCAGGCCGCCCTGGTCAGCCAGAAGTACATGACGCTGGAGACCCTGTTCCACGAGCTGTCGCACAGCCTGGGCCCGGGCTCGATCGTCGTCGACGGCCGCGCCACCACCGTCTCGGCCGAGCTGAAGGACATCGGCGGCACCGCCGAGGAGGCCAAGGCCGACGTCATGGGCGCCTGGAACATCCTGTTCATGATGGACAAGGGCGAGATCCCGACGGCCGAGCGCCCGCAGCTGTTCGCCACCTATCTGGCCGGCATCTTCCGCGCCGCCCGCTGGGGCGACGAGGAGGCCCACGGCCGCGGCGCGGCCCTGCAGTACGGCTACCTCAAGGCCAAGGGCGCCTTCGTCTACGACCCGGCGCTCAAGCGCTTCCGTGTCGACAACGCCAAGATGGAGGCCGGCATGCGCGACCTGGTGGCCGACATCGTCAAGCTGCAGGGCGACGGCGACTATGCCGGCATGGTCGCCTTCTTCGACCGCTACGCGCATCTCGACGACGACGCCCGCGGCGTGATCGCCACGCTCAAGGACATCCCCGTCGACATCGCGCCGGTCTATCCGGACAAGGTGTGAGGAACCCAGCGCGCTCGCGAGGAACCTCCCCCTCTGGGGGAGGCGATCGCGTAGCGATCGGTGGGGGATGTTCTTGCGAAACCGGCCGGCGACCTGGAGGTTGAAACCGTCCCCCCACCGGCCTTCGGCCGCCTCCCCCAGAGGGGAAGGTCCATCTCTTACGCCCCGAACTCCAGCCCCTGGGCCTGGCCGACGTCGCAGTCGCGGAAGCTGGCCTTGGCGATGCGGGCGCCGGTGAAGTCAGCGCCGCGCAGGTCGGCGCCGTCGAGGACGGCTTCGGAAAGGTCGGCGGTCTGCAGCATGGCGTAGCGCAGGCGCGCGGCGGCCAGGCTGCCGACGGTCTTGCGCTCGGGCCCCAGCGGCAGCGGCGACAGGAAGGCCTGGCGCAGGTCGGCCTTGGTCAGGTTGGCGCCGGTCAGCTTGGCCCCGCGCAGATCCGCGCCGCGCAGGTTGGCCGCGCGCAGGTCGGCGTTCTGCAGGTTGGCGCCCTGCAGCTGGGCGCCGGACAGGTCCATGCCGACGAAGCAGGCGCCCCTGGCGCTCATGGCCGTCAGGCGCAGGCCCTTCAGGCGATCGCCGATCGGGCGCAGGTCCTCGCCGTCGAGACGAGCCGCCGCGCCCTCCTTGCCGCCGGTCTGGCACCATTGCTGGTTGGCCAGGCAGCGGGCGTAGAGCTCGCGGGCCTTGTTCACCGCCTCGGGCGTCGAGGTCGTCAGGGCGCCGCTCATGTGCGCGCCGCTCACCCGCGCCGTCGAGGTGTCGACCCCCGACATCACCGCGCCCTGCAGGTTGGCCCCCTCCAGGTTGGCGCCCTTGACGTCGGCGTTGTCGAGGATGGCCCCGACCAGGTTGGCTTCCTTGAGGTTGGCGCCCGACAGCTTGGCGCCGCGCAGGGAGCAGTCGGAGAAGTCGGCCTTGAACGCCGAGACGCCGGTGAACTGCGAACCGTCCAGGGTGGCGCCCGAGAAGTTGACCTCGTCGACCTCGCCGTTGCGGACCTCGTGCTTGACGGTGTCCAGGCCCTTGCGGGGGTGCGGGATGGCGATCTGGCCCTCGCGGAAGTCGGCCTGGGTCAGGTCGGCCTGCGAAAGGTTGGCGCCGCGCAGGCAGGCCCCGCGCAGGTCGGCGCGCTGAAGGCTGGCCTGGCGCAGGTCGGCCTTGCGCAGGTCGCAGCCGAACAGGCTGGCGCGATCCAGCTTGGCGCGCACCATCCGGCAGCCATCGAGGATCGAGGCGGAAAGATCGGCGTCGGTCAGGTTGCGGAACGACAGGTCCAGCCCCGACAGGTTCATGAACCGCAGCGAGGCGCGCTTGCCGCCCTGCTTGCCGGTCACGAACTTCTCGTGGGCCGTGACGATCATGTCGAGTTCGGCCTGACTGAGCTTGCGGCGGCCCGCGAGGCTCTGTGCGGCGTTCATTGCGGGACCCCCTCCCGGCGATACTCAGATCTTCTACAGGCCATCGGATAACAGGAATCGACGAGCGAACGGTTAAGGTCGCCCCACACGTCTCAAATTGGGTAGCTTAGATGAGGTCTTCGAGCCCTCGGGCGCCCAGCCGGACCGTGCCGGTAATGTCGACGTCCTTGAGGTTGGCGTTGGTGAAGTTCGCCCTCGAGAGATCGGCGCCCGCCAGGCACGCGCCGCGCAGGTCGGCCCGGGCCAGGTCGGCGTTGGTCAGCAGCACCCCGGTCAGGTCGGCCGGCAACAGCCGGTCCTTGCCGATCAGCAGCGGGCCCAGTTGGGCGTCGCGCAGGTCCGAGCCGGAAAGCTTGGCGCCCTTCAGCCGCGCGCCCCGCAGGTCGGCCCGGCGCAGGTTGCAGGCCCGAAGGTCGGCGCCTTCCAGCTGGGCGCCCTGCATCTGCACGCCTTCCATGTCGAGGCCGTAGAACACCGCGCTCTTGGCCGACAGGGCCGTCAGGTTGAAGCCGCGGATGCTTTTCAGATTGCGCAGGTCGGCACGGTCGAAGACCGACGGCTTGCCCTCCGCCCCGCCGGTCTCGCACCAGCGCGCGTGGTCGGAGATCATCTGCTCGTAGGGCATGTCGGAGACGTCGACGCCCGAGGCCTTGTCGGTCAGCGCGCCTTCCATGCTGGCCCCGGTGACGTTCCAGGACAGGGTCTTGACCCCCACCAGCACGGTGTTGCGCAGGTCGGCCCCGGCCAGGTTGGCCCCCGACAGGTCGGCGCCGGCCATGTTGGCGCCGTTGAAGTTGGCCTGCTTGAGATTGGCGCGGACCAGCTTGGCGTCCTTGAGGATCGCGTCGCTGAAGTCGGCCTTGGTGGCCACGATGCCCGACAGCCGCGAGCGCTCTAGGTTGGCGCCCGACAGGTTGGCCCCCGTCGCATAGGCCTCGCGCTGCACCGGCTCGAGGATGCGGTAGCCCTTCTCGCGGTCGGCGGCGGCGATCTGGCCCTCGCGCAGGTCGGCCTCGAAGAGGTCGGCGCCGGTCAGGTTGGCGCCGCGCAGGCTGGAGCCGCGCAGGTCGGCGCGGCGCAGAGAAGAATCGGTGAGGTCGGCGCCCTGCATGTCGGCGCCGTAGAGGTTTGCGTTGTCGAGCTTGCAGCGGCGCAGGTCGGTTCCGACCAGCAGCGCGCCGGTGAAGTCGGCGTCGCACAGATTGCGTCCCGCCAGGACCAGCCCCGACAGGTCGCAGAAGGCGAAGACCGCGCGCGCGCCGCCGAGCCTAGCCGACCACAGGCGGTCGTGCTTGGCGCAGATCACGTCGACTTCTTGTTGCGTCAGGCGCCGGTGTTCCTGGCCCGCCGCTGCCGGGGTGTTCATGCAAGCTCGCGTCGTTTCCCCGAAGGGTAGACCAACTTGATGCGCCCATCAGCATTAACGTCGTGTTTCCAGGCACTTCCTGCGCGCAGACACGACCTGAAACGACCTAGGGTTCCTTTCGCCCGCGGACGAAAGGAACCCCGGAAGTCATGGATCAGCCGATCGCCGGCAGCTTCTCGGCGCGGGCTTCGTCGAGGTAACGGGCGCCCACCGGCTTGAGATCGGCGTCCAGTTCGATGGCCAGCGGATTGCCGGTCGGGATCTCGACCTTGACGATCTGGTCGTCCGGCACCGCGAACAGGTGCTTGACGATGGCGCGCAGCGAGTTGCCGTGGGCGGCCACCAGGATGTTCTCGCCGGCCTTCAGCTTCGGCGCGATCGCCTCTTCCCAGTAGGGCAGCACGCGCACCAGCGTGGTGGCCAGGCTTTCGGTCGTCGGCAGGCTGGCGCCCTTGTAGCGGCGGTCGCTGGCGAAGTCGTACTCGCCGCCTGGAGCCAGTTCCGGAGGCGGAACATCGTACGAGCGGCGCCAGATGGTGACCTGCTCCTCGCCGTGCTTCTCGGCCGTCTCGGCCTTGTTCAGGCCCGTGAGGCCGCCGTAGTGGCGCTCGTTCAGGCGCCAGTCCTTGGTGACCGGCACGAAGCTCTGGGCCGCCGCGTCGAGCGCCAGGTTGCAGGTGCGGATGGCGCGGGTCTGGACCGAGGTGAAGGCCTCGTCGATGTCGAGCCCGGCCGCCTTGATCAGTTCGCCGCCCTTGCGGGCCTGGGCCTCGCCCTCGGCGGTCAGGTCGACGTCGACCCAGCCGGTGAAGCGGTTCTCGAGGTTCCACTGGCTCTGGCCGTGGCGAAGCAGAACGAGGACGGGCATCTGAGCTCCTTGGATTTGGTCATGGCGGGCTAAGGCTCGCGAGACCTCGCGTCAAGCATCGCCCCTATCCAGCCACAGGAGGCGTGGTATAGGCGGACCATGCCCGATCGCATCTTCATGCCTCTTTGCGCGCTGGTCGCCCTGGCGATGATCGCCTTCTCCATGGTCTGGCCGCAGGGCTACGGCGACCGCTCGCCCGGTCCGTTCGGCTCGACCCCGATTCAGCAGACCCCGGAAATGAAGGCGCTGATCGAGAAGGAAAAGACCGCCGCGCGCCGCAGCGAAGACCGTCGACGTCGCGAAGCAGAGGCCGCCGCGGCCGCCAGTGCCGAGGCCGGGCAATAGGCGCTTTTTCTCGCGCTTCTATCGGTCAATCGTCACATTGATCGATCATCGTCATACGAAGAGGGTGGCAAGCAACCACTCCGACAGCTAAACGCACTCCACCACTCATTGAAGCGAGCTCCGATGTTCTCGACTCCCCGCGCCGATCTGGTTCCGAATACCGCCGCTTACGAAAACGAGCCGCTGGTCAAGGCGACGGGCTTCCGCGAATACGATGCGCGCTGGCTGTTCGGCCCCGAGATCAACTTGCTGGGCGTCCAGGCCCTGGGCCTGGGCCTGGGCACCTACATCCAGGAACTGGGCCAGACCAAGATCGTGGTCGGCCATGACTTCCGCTCCTATTCGACCTCGATCAAGAACGCGCTGATCATCGGCCTGCTGAGCGCCGGCTGCGAAGTGCACGACATCGGCCTGGCCTTGTCGCCGACCGCCTATTTCGCCCAGTTCGACCTCGACATCCCGTGCGTGGCCATGGTCACCGCCAGCCACAACGAAAACGGCTGGACCGGCGTGAAGATGGGCGCCCAGAAGCCCCTCACCTTTGGTCCCGACGAAATGGGCCGCCTGAAGGAGATCGTGCTGGGGGCACAGTTCGTCGAGCGCGACGGCGGCAAGCTGATCCGCGTGCAGGGCGAGGCCCAGCGCTACATCGACGACGTCGCCAAGCGCGCCAGCGTCACCCGTCCGCTGAAGGTGATCGCCGCCTGCGGCAACGGCACGGCCGGCGCCTTCGTGGTCGAAGCCCTGAAGAAGATGGGCGTGGCCGACCTGGTGCCGATGGACACCGACCTCGACTTCAACTTCCCCAAGTACAATCCCAACCCTGAAGACGCCGAGATGCTGCACGAGATGGCCCACGCCGTCCGTGAGCACAAAGCCGACCTGGCCTTCGGCTTCGACGGCGACGGCGACCGCTGCGGCGTGGTCGACGACGAGGGCGAGGAGATCTTCGCCGACAAGATCGGCCTGATGCTGGCCCGCGACCTGGCCCCGCTGCACCCCGGTGCGACCTTCGTCGTCGACGTCAAGTCGACCGGCCTCTACGCCACCGACCCGATCCTCAAGGAACACGGCTGCAAGGTCATCTACTGGAAGACCGGCCACAGCTACATCAAGCGCAAGAGCGCCGAGCTGGGCGCCCTGGCCGGCTTCGAAAAGAGCGGCCACTTCTTCATGAACGGCGAGCTGGGCTATGGCTACGACTGCGGCCTGACCGCCGCGGCCGCCGTGCTGGCCATGCTCGACCGCAATCCGGACAAGAAGCTGTCGGACCTGCGCAAGGCCCTGCCGGTGGCCTTCACCTCGCTGACCATGAGCCCGCACTGCGCCGACGAGGTGAAGTACGGCGTCGTCGCCGAGGTGGTGAAGGAATACGAAGACCTGTTCGCCGCCGGCGGCTCGATCCTGGGCCGCAAGATCGTCGAGGTCATCACCGTCAACGGCGTGCGCGTGCACCTGGAAGACGGCTCGTGGGTGCTGGTCCGCGCCTCGTCGAACAAGCCCGAGGTCGTGGTCGTCGTGGAAAGCACCCAGTCGGAAGACGACATGCGCGCCCTCTTCCGCGAGGAAGTGAAGCCGCGCCTGGGCGCTCGCGTCGGCAAGTACAACCAGGAAATCTGATCGGGCTCACGCCCCGTGAAGAACGAAAGGCCGGGGAGCGATCCCCGGCTTTTTTGTTTGGCGGAATCCCGCTGCTCGCCGATCCAACACCGCTCGTCATCCCGGAAAGCGCGCAGCGCTTATCCGGGACCCAGGCGACTGGGCGGGGCGGCGGCTTCAAGGCTTTCGTCGCTTGCCGGCGCAATGCGGCCGCCCCTGGGTCCCGGCTCTACGCTGCGCTTCGGCCGGGATGACGATACCGGGCGACGGAAAGCCCCCCCTCAGCCCCCCGCCGCCAGCACCTCGTCGATCTTGGCGACCAGGGCCTTGCCCGTGAACGGCTTCATCACATAGCCGGCCGCGCCCAGCTGCAAAGCCTGGACGATGCGGTCCAGCCGCCCCTCCCCGGTCAGCATCAGCACGGGGATGTCCTCGGCGCCCTGGGCCGACTTCAGGCTGCGCAGGGCGTCGAGGCCTGAAAGGCCCGGCATGCGCACGTCCAGCAGGATCAGCGACGGCGGGGCCGAAGCCACCGCCGACAGCAGTTCCTCCACCGTCTCGAACGTGCGCGCGCCGTAGCCGCCCTGCCCCAGCTGGATCTCGACCAGCTCGCGCGTCAGGGCGTCGTCGTCGGCGACATAGATCTGAGGCGGCGTAACCAGCATGCGCACTCTACAAAGGTTAACGCCGCTGCTTACCGCGCCGGTGGAGTCGCGCAAGTGCTCAAGCGCACACTCGGCCCCGATCCGGGGTCAGCGCGTACCGAAAGTGCGATCGCCGGCGTCGCCGAGGCCCGGAACGATGTAGCCGTGATCGTTCAGCTGCGGATCGACCGCCGCCGTCCAGATCTCGACGTCGGGATGGGCCGCGCGCAGGGTCTCGACGCCCGGAACCGAAGCCAGCAGGCAGACGAAGCGCAGGTCGCGCACGCCGCGCTTTTTCAGGAGGTCGATCGCGGCCACCGCCGTGTGGCCGGTGGCCAGCATCGGATCGACGACGATGACCAGGCGGTCGGCGATGTCTTCGGGGGTCTTGAAGTAGTACTCGACCGCTTCCAGCGTCTCGGGGTCGCGATAGAGGCCGATGTGGGCGACGCGGGCGGCAGGCACCAGGTCCAGCATGCCCTCGGCCATGCCAAGGCCGGCGCGCAGGATCGGCGCGAACACCAGCTTCTTGCCGGCGATGACCTTGGCCTTGGTCGGCGCGACCGGGGTCTGGATCTCGACCTCGTCCATCGAAAGCTGCCGCGTGACCTCGTAGCAGATCAGGGTCGCGGTCTCGCGCATCAGGGCGCGGAAGGTCTTGGTCGAGGTTTCCTTGTCCCGCATCAGGGTCAGCTTGTGCTGCACCAGCGGGTGGTCGACGATGGTCACGCCCGAAAGGGATTGGGTCGTCATGGGCGGCGGCATCCTGATCTTGAAACGGCTTTCCCGTTCAAGTGCCGCCTTCCGGCCTTCAGGCCAAGCGCTAATCAGCCGGCCAGGCCGACGATCGTCCTGAAGGCCCAGACGGTGCAGCCGACGCAGACCAGGAGCGTCATGAAGTCGGCCATTCCCGACCTCCGTTTCGCGACCTTGTCCTTCTTCGCCACGCCCGCCTCGCTGTCCCCTGCGTACGGGCATCTTCACGCATCAGGCTGAACACGACGCTCACAAACGCGGTTAAGCGTCCGTTTTCCAAAAGAAAAGCCGCGCCGCGCTTCCTGGGGGAGGATGAAGCGCGACGCGGCTGGGCCGGCCAGACCGTTGGGGGAGGAAATCCGGCCGGGGATCTTGTGCAAGACCCTCGCCCTTCGACTGGCTCAGGGTGAGGATCTCGAATGCAGGGCCGGTGGAATGGTCCTCATCCCGAGCTTGTCGAAGGATAAGGACCACGCACCAGACTTAGCCGTGCAGCTTGATGGCCGCGGCGGCGATCAGCTCGCCCTGGTGGCGGGCGCCGTCCAGGTCGATCTGGGTCGGCTGGCGGCTGCCGTCGCCGCCGGCGACGGTGGTGGCGCCGTAGGGCGCGCCGCCGACGATCTCGTCATTGCTCATCTGGCCCTGGTGGCTATAGGGCAGGCCGATGATCGTCATGCCGAAGTGCAGCAGGTTGGTGATGATCGAGAACAGCGTGGTTTCCTGGCCGCCGTGCTGGGTGGCGGTCGAGACGAACGCGCCGCCGACCTTGCCGTTCAGCGCGCCGCGGGCCCACAGGCCGCCGGCCTGGTCGAGGAACGCGGCCATCTGCGAGCTCATGCGGCCAAAACGCGTGCCGGTGCCGACGATGATCGCGTCGTAGTCGGCCAGTTCGGCGACGGTGGCGATCGGAGCTTCCTGGTCCAGCTTGAAGTGAGCGCCCTTGGCGATCTCTTCCGGCACGGTTTCCGGAACGCGCTTGATGTCGACGGTGGCGCCGGCGTTGCGAGCGCCTTCGGCGACGGCCTTGGCCATCGTCTCGATGTGGCCGTACGACGAGTAGTAAAGGACCAGAACCTTGGCCATCAGAGTCTCCTAGAGAAGTCTTCTTTGAGATTGGGGAGGAAAAGACGCGGCCCCATCCATTCTTTCTTGGGAGCCGCGTCTTGAAGGAATTCAGCGACGCTTTGTTTACGCCGCGTCGACCAGGACCAGTTCGGCGTCGGCCAGGGCCTTCACGCGAATGGTGTTCTCGTTGGCGATCGCCGCGCCGTCGCGGGTGTCGACCTTGACGCCGTTGACTTCGATCGACCCCGTCGAGGGCACCAGGTAGGCGTGGCGACCGGCGCCCAGCGTGTACTCGGTTTCCTCGCCGGCCTTCAGCGTGGCGCCCAGGACGCGGGCGTCGGTGCGGATCGGCAGGGCGTCGTTGTCGTCCGAAAAGCCGCTGGCCAGGGCCACGAACTTGCCGGAGCGGTCGCCCTTCGGGAAAGGCTTGGCGCCCCAGGCGGGCGGTTCGCCGCCGCGGTCCGGAATGATCCAGATCTGGAAGATCTTGGTCACGCCCGGCTCGAGGTTGTACTCCGAGTGGCGGATGCCCGTGCCGGCGCTCATCACCTGCACGTCGCCCGCTTCGGTGCGGCCCTTGTTGCCCAGGCTGTCCTGGTGGGTGATCGCCCCCTCGCGGACATAGGTGATGATCTCCATGTCGTTGTGCGGGTGCGGCGGGAAGCCGGTGCCGGCGGCGATGGTGTCGTCGTTCCAGACCCGCAGGGCGCCCCAGTGAACGCGCTTGGGATCATGGTAGCCGGCGAACGAGAAGTGGTGCTTGGCGTCGAGCCAACCGTGATTGGCGCCGCCCAGGCTGTCGAACTTGCGAACTTCGATCATGTCGATCTCCTGGAGTGTCTTGTGTGGCTGGCCGTGTTGGCCTCTCCGTTGACGAGGAAGATGGAGACAGATCGCTTGATCCGAAATAGAAATGGTCGAAAGAAACCATTTCCAAAAATGACATCATGAAACTTCCCGACTTCGAAGCCTGGGCCGTGTTCGCCAAGGTGGCCGAGACCGGCTCGTTCGCCCGGGCCGCCAAGGACCTGGGCCTGTCGAACGCGACGGTGTCGAAAGCCGTCTCCCGGCTGGAGCAGCGGCTGGGCGCCACCCTCTTCCACCGCACCTCGCGCCGGCTGTCGCTGACCGACAGCGGCCAGAGCTCGCTGGAGGCCGCCAGCCGGCTGCTGGCCGACGGCGAGACCCTGGAACTTGAGGCCTCGGCCCAGTCTGTGACGCCCAAGGGCCTGGTGCGCATGGCCGCGCCGATGTCGTTCGGGATCGCCCACCTGGGCCCTGCCCTGTCGGACTTCTTCGCCCTCTATCCGGAGGTCTCGGTCGAGCTTTCGCTGTCGGATCAGCTGATCGACATCGTCGAGGACGGCTTCGACCTGGCGCTGCGGATCTCGGCGCTGGAGGATTCCAGCCTGCTGGCCCGGCGGCTGTGCCCGGTGCGGGTGATGCTGGTCGGCTCGCCGGCCTATTTCGACAAGCATGGCCGGCCCGAGCATCCCAAGGACCTCGCCCGCCACCGCGCCCTCTTCTACACCGGCGGCCGCTCGCGCGACGCCTGGCGGTTCGAGCACAAGACCCACGGCCAGTACGCCATCAGCGTGCCCGCCCCGCTGCGGGCCAACAACGCCGACGTCTTCCGCGCCCTGCTGCTGGACGGCCAGGCCCTGGCGATGCAGCCCGACTTCATGGCCTGGCACGACGTCGCCGCCGGCCGCCTGGAGCAGGTGCTGGCCGACTGGACCCCGCCGGCCATCGCCATGCACCTGGTCACCCCGCCCAACCCGATCCGCCCCGCCCGCGTGCGCGTGCTGATGGAGTTCCTGGCCGAACGGCTGGCCAAGGCGCCGTGGCTGGGATGAGTTATCGGCTCGGCTCTCCGGTTGTCATCCCGGCCGTAGCGCAGCGAAGCGCCGGGATCTCGCACCTCGCCGCGCCGGAACCGTGGGAGATCCCGGCTCTACGGCGCCATGCGCCTTCGGCCGGATGACAAGATTTGGGGGAAACCGCCTCTGGAACTTCCCGGCGACCACTGCTAGGTAGTCGCCTCTTCGCTTCGGGCCTCGACCCGGCGAGGCGCGGGCGTGGTGAAACTGGTAGACGCGCCGGACTCAAAATCCGGTTCCGAAAGGAGTGTCGGTTCGACCCCGACCGCCCGCACCAACTCTTCCAAATATCAGGAAGGCCGGCGCTAGGCCTTCAGCCAGACCTTCACCCACCAGTCGGGCCGATCGTCCTCGGTCAGCTCAGTGGTCCAGGCCAGCACGTCGGGATGGGTGATCCAGAAGCCGTAGGGCGGCGCGTGGCCGTCGTTCTCGAAGCTCAGGTCGTGCTCGCGGTCCTGCGGCACGTCGGCGTTGGGCATCACCCAGTCATCGGCCGGCGGCGGCTCGATGGCGTCTACGAAATGCAGCTCCACCCGCAACAGCCCGGCCTCCGACGGCGCGGTCGCCGCCTCGCGAGTCGCCGGATGCCGCCGCAGGAAGGCAGCCCCCGCCTCGTTGGTCAGGATGATGGGCTTGAGAGCGGAAAGCGGCGTCGTGGTCATGGCCGCAAGCTAGGCGAGGCCGCCGGCCGACGCCAGGATTCGCGCAAGACGCCGCCACGCGCCAAGACGCGAGCCCGCCTCAAGGCAGGCTCGCGCTAGCTGAAACTTCGATCAGTTCGCCGGAAGCGACAGGCGTCTCAGTCGCCCGAAATCGGGTCGAGATCCTCGTCGGCCGTCTGCGGGCCGTCCCGTCTTCCACGATAGAGAATGATGCCGCCCCACACGATGACGCTGAGCGCCAGTACGATCAGCGCCGGCCATTGAGCCATCTGCATTTGTTTCCACCCTGTTTTTTGACGATGCAATCACAGGTTCGCGGGCGGCGCTACTCAGTTTGGGAAAATGAGTACGATTTCGCAGATCGACGTTAGGCATCAGATCCTCCCCCTCTGGGGGAGGTGGCCCGGAGGGCCGGAGGGGGA
>NZ_JBFTJR010000043.1:0-47243 GCF_056395525.1 Caulobacter sp. 10L414 | reverse complement strand
CTCCGGCCCTTCGGGCCACCTCCCCCAGAGGGGGAGGATCTATTGGCGCGAAGATGCTCCCCCTCTGGGGAGCTGTTGCGGAGCGACTGAGGGGGACCACTTGGCGCCGGCGCTGGCCCCCTCCGGCCCTTCGGGCTGCCTCCCCCAAAGGGGGAGGATCTCAGCTCAGCCCTTCGACGATCAGGTTGGGCAGCACCGCGTCGTCGAAATCGAGGCGGGGGCGGCCGATGCGGACGATGACCAGGTCGCGGGAGGGCGAGACGTAGACGCGCTGGCCCCCGAAGCCGTCGAAATAGACGAGGTCTTCGGCCAGGAACGCCGCGCCCTGCGGAGCGGCGTAGGCGGTGGAGGGGCCGTAGGCGCGCTTGCCGTCTTCGGCCGGGGCGGCGCGCCAGACCAGCAGGCCATAGGCCGGATTGAGCGGGTTCTGCGCGGTGATCGTCGAGATCCAGTCGGCCGGCAGCACCTGGCGGCCGTCGATCGCGCCGGCCCCGGCGACCAGGCGGCCCAGCTGCAGCCAGTCGCGGGCCCGGGCCTGCAGACCGGCGAAGAAGCGCGGCTCGCCGTCCTCGCGCTCGACCCACAGCCGGGCGTCGGCGCCGCCCATCGGCGTCCACAGCGCCTTGGAGAGATAGCTCGCCGCGTCGCCCAGGCCCTTGGCCGCGACGGCGCGCGACAGGGCCAGGCCCGCGGCCTGGGCGGCGACGTTGTAGTAGTCGAAGACCTCGCCGGACGGGCGCTCGGCCTGGACGGCGAGGGCCGTTTCGCTGATCCGGTCGCCCAGCATCAGGGCCAGCGCGACGGGGTCGCCCTTGTCGAGGCTGTGCACGGTCAGGCCGGAGCTCATGCCCAGCAGGTGGCGCAGCGGGATCGCGCCGCGCGGATCGTCGCGCCATTCGGCGAGGTAGAGGCCGACCGGGTCGTCGATCGAGGCGATGGCGCCGTCGCGGATCGCCGCGCCGTAGAGCAGGCCCAGCGCCGACTTATGCATCGAGAAGGTCTCGAACAGGCTGTCGGCGGTCACGTGCGGGGCATAGGACTCGTGCCGCAGAGCGCCGCCCGCGAAGACCAGCAAAGCGAGGCCGTCATGGGCGTCGGAAAAGGCCTGGGCGGCGTCGAGGGCGGCTTGGGAGACGCCGCCGGGGACCACCGGCGAGGCGTCGGGTGCGGCCGCGCCGGGCACCGGGCGCAGGGGGGCGTAGCCGTGGATCTCGTCCACGCCGCGTCCGTTCATCGTCGTCATCCCAAGCCCCTGAAAAGCATCCGTTACGAGCCGTGAACCTAGGCTCTAGCGCGGTTCGGAAGCGGCCGCGCGCGGGGGCGCCCGCACAGCGGATAGGTGTTCCGCGACCCCTGTGAATCGAGGGCGCGGGGGCTAGCGTCGAGGCTGGAATTCCAGCGTCCCGGGGAGTGCGCCATGACCTTCTTCGTCCGTTCGGTCGAACCTCAGACGGAGGGCGCCAAGGCCTTCCTCGCCAAGCGTCGCAAGCAGCTGTTCATCGGCGGCGCCTGGGTCGACGCGGCCGCCGGCGACACCTTCCCGACCAAGGACCCGGCCACCGGCGTCGTGCTGGCCGACATCGCCAAGGGCGGGTCGGCCGACGTGGATGCGGCCGTGGCCGCCGCGCGCAAGGCCTTCGATGGCGGCGAGTGGCCGTCTCTGACGCCGATGCAGCGCTCGCGCCTGCTGTGGACCCTGGCCGACCTGATCGAGGCCAATATCGACGAGCTGGCCGAACTGGAGACCCTCGACCAGGGCAAGCCGCTGTATGTCGGCCGCTGGGCCGAGATCCCGGGGGCGGTGAACCAGTTCCGCTACTACGCCGGCCTGGCGACGGCCATCGAGGGGCGGACGATCGACAGCTCGATCAACTACCAGCCGGCCGGCAAGCAGGTGGCCAGCTGGACCCTGCGCGAGCCGGTGGGCGTTGTCGCCGCCATCGTGCCGTGGAACTCGCCGCTGGTGCTGACCGCCATGAAGCTAGCGCCGGCCCTGGCCGCCGGTTGCACGGTGGTGCTCAAGCCCGCCGAGGACACCTCGCTGACCGCCGTGCGCCTCGCCGAACTCGTCCAGCAGGCCGGCTTCCCGGCGGGCGTGCTGAACCTGATCACCGGCCTGGGCGGCGAGGCGGGCGCGGCCCTGGCCGCGCACCCGGACGTCGACAAGGTGGCCTTCACCGGCTCGACCCCGACGGGGCGGGCGATCCTCGACGCGGCCAAGGGCAACCTCAAGAAGGTCAGCCTGGAACTGGGCGGCAAGTCGCCTGTGGTGATACTGCCGGACGCCGACCTCGACCTGGCCATCCCCGGCGCGGCCAACGCCATCTTCTTCAACGCCGGCCAGGTGTGCGTGGCCGGCTCGCGGCTGTACGCCCACCGCTCGATCTATGACCGGGTGGTCGAGGGGGTTGCGGCCCAGGCCAGGGGGCTGCAACTGGGCCACGGCCTGGATCCGGCCACCCACATGGGTCCGCTGGTCTCGCGCAAGCAGGCCGACCGCGTGGCCGGCTTCGTGGCCGGCGCGGCGGCGGCGGGCGCCGAGGTGCTGACCGGCGGCGTGCAGGGCGGCGACGAGGGGACGTTCGTGACGCCGGCCGTGGTGGCGCGGGTCACCCCCGACATGGCCATCGTCCGCGAGGAGGTGTTCGGCCCCGTGGTGGTCGTCCAGTCCTATGACGAGATCGACGAGGTGGTCGCCGCCGCCAACGACAGCGAGTACGGCCTGGCCGCCAGCATCTGGACCGAGAGCCTGTCGCACGCCCACCGCCTGTCGCGCCGCATCAAGGCCGGCACGGTGTGGATCAACTGCCACTCGATGTACGATAACAGCCTGCCRATCGGCGGGGTGAAGGCCTCGGGCTGGGGACGCGACAGCGGTCAGGTGGCGCTGGACGGCTACTTGGAATGGAAGACGGTCTGCGCGGTCGTCTGATGAGCCTGGACATCGTCGAGATCGCCGTCGGCGATCGCTCCATCGGATTGGCCGTGGCGCGGCCCGCCGGACCCGCCAAGGCTGCCATCGCCTTTTCGCACGGGGCCTTTTCGGCGCCGGGCAAGTACGCGGCCCTGCTGGAGGGCTGGGCGGCTGCGGGCCTGCTGGTCGCCGCGCCGATGCATGTGGACAGCACCGACCACCCGTTCCGGGAGGCCTACGACCAGGGCGCGGTCTGGCGCACGCGGCTGGAAGACCAGGCCGCGACCCTGGACTGGCTGGCCGGGCAGGGGAACTTGCCCCTCGCGGCCGCCGGCCACTCGTTCGGAGCCTTGCTGGCCCTGGCGGCCGGCGGGGCGGGCGTGCTGGCGCCGCCCGGCGCGCCGACCCTGGATCCGCGGGTCAAGGCCGTGGTCGCCCTGTCGCCGCCGCCCGCCACGCCGCCGCTGATCGGGCCGGAGGGCTTTGCCAGCATCGCCGCGCCGCTGCTGGTGCAGACCGGCGACGCCGACGTGCTGCCAGGCTTCGTCGACGACTGGCGCATGCGGCTGATCGCCTATGAAGCGCCGGCGCCGGGGAACCGCCACGCGCTGGTATTGCCCGGCGTCGACCACTATTTCGGCGGGCTGATCTGTCGGCCCGAACTGCCAGGGCCGGCCCAGGCGGCGGGTCTGGCGCAAGCTCTCGCGGCGTCGGCGGATCTGGTGCTGGCCCATGCTGCCGGCGACGCCGAGGCGGCCGCTCGCATCGCCGCCCGGTCGAGCGACGAGAGCTTCACCACCCGCTGACCGTTGTGCGGATAGCGGGTCCGAGGCGCCTTTCGGAGGCTCGGGTCGGGGTTAAAGTCCTTCATCGAAACAAGGTTTTAGAGGTGCCTCATGGACGCTCCGGCCCTGGCCCAACGCGGGCGCGCGTCGCTCGATTTCCAGGCGGGCATATCGAAGGCGACCTTCGGCCTGCACTTCGCCTCCGAGGCGGAACTGGCCATGAAGGGCGTCACGGCCCAGACCATGCCCGACGACATGGATGAACGCCACGCCCTGGTCGTCGAGACCTTGGCCGACTCCAAGATCTTCAAGATCCGCGAGCTGTTCGGAGAATGGGCCTCGCGCACCCACGGCGCCCACTGCGACGAAGCCTTCGAGGAGCGTCGCGCGGTCATCGAGCCGTACCTCAAGGCCCTCGACGAAGGTCCGGCCAGCTTGGACTACGGCGACGGCGAGACCCCGCCCAGCTACTGGAGCAAGGTCTGGTTCCACCGCACCACCGGCGGCTGGGACCACATCGACCACACCGGCTACGTTCACGGCGAGCTGGTGCACAAGCAGCTGGTGGCCCGCGGCTATGGCGGCGACATCTTCGGCCAGCGCCGGGCGGCCGCCCAGCAGGCCCCGCGCCGCGACTACAAGGAAATCCTCGATATCGGCTGCGGCTCGGGCCACTTCACCCAGGCCCTGCAGGAGACGTTCCCTGAAGCCCAGATCACCGGGATCGACTGGTCGGCCCGCATGCTCGAACAGGCCCGCCGCGTGGCCAACGAGAAGGGCTGGAACTGGAAGCTGATGGTCAAGGGCGGCGAGAACTCCGGTTTCGCCGACGAGAGCTTCGACCTCGTCACCACCTTCATCCTTTTCCACGAGGCGCCGCCGCGGATCATCAAGGCGGTTCTGGAAGAGGCGTTTCGGATGCTGAAGCCGGGCGGCGACATCATCATGGCCGACGTGCCGCGCTACGCCGAGATCGATAAGATGGCCTCGTGGCGCTACGACTACCTGGCCAAGTGGGGCGGCGAGCCCTACTGGCGCGCCTCGGCCAGCATGGACCTGATCCAGACCTGCAAGGACATCGGCTTCGTCGACGTCGAGGGCGCGACCCAAGCTCCGACCCATTCCTACTACGTGCTGCGCGCTCACAAGCCCGCCTGATCCTTCCGACAACGAGCGAGCGACATGAACGCGATGAACCAGAAGACCTTCGAGCGCCCGATCTCCGAGCCGGTGAACCGCCGGATGCTGACCGTCGACCAGATCGACGACCTGGGCGAGGCGATCCTGTCGCTGACCCGCGAGATCTGGGTGCTGACCGACCGCGTCCACGTCCTGGAGGCGGTGCTGGAAAGCCACGGCGTGCTGGCCAATGCGGAAGTCGACGCCTTCCAGCCGGGCCCGGAACTGCAGGCCCAACTGAACGCCAAGCGCGACGCCATCGTCCAGAACCTGATGCGCGCCCTGCGCGCGGCTCCCGAGGCGCGGAGCTGACGAAGTCCCCGCTGCAACTGCGCAGTGTGTAGCCTGGCGCGGTCCGAAAGGACCGCGCCTTTTTTTATTGGCTTGTGCGAGGGCGGCCCTTCTTGAAACCTCTTCCATGGGGAGAGGGAGGGGCCCGCGACGCAGGCGTGGGAGGGTGAGGGGATAAGCCGCTGGCGGTCCCATCCCCTAGCTCCCGCGCGGCCGACGTTTCTGATGTTCGATCGTGGATTTATCGGTGAGGGCGTAACCCCTCACCCTCCCAGGCTACGCCTGGGCCCCTCCCTCTCCCTCTGGGAGAGGTTTTCCGAGACTGGGAGAGGCTTGGGGCCTTACAGCCCCAGCGCCCCGGGGTTCATGACGCCCTTCGGATCCACCGCGGCCTTGACGGCCTTCACCAGATCCAGCGTCGGGGCCTCCAGCACATCCGCGTAGGGATAGAGCTTGCCCAGCTGGAAGTGCACGGCGCCGTGTTGGGCGTAGAGGTCGATGATCTGGCTCTTCAGCTTGCCCACGAAGGCCGTGGTCTCGGGGTCCTCGGCGTACTGCGGCAGGCTGGCCAGATGCTCGGCCGGCAGTACGCCGGCGTGGTAGGCGGTCTGCTCGCCGGGCCAGTAGAGGGCGACCTCGTAGAGGAAGCCGGACGGGCGCAGCACCTCGAACATGCCGCCGCGCCAGACGCCGCGGGCGGTCATCTCCTGCGCGTGGCTGGCGTAGAGGGCCTCGAGCGCCGCGTGGAAGGCGGCGACCTGGCTGTGGGGCAGGATGCCGTTCAGCGGGGCCCAGCGCTCGCCCTTGGGGCCGAGCACGTTGTAGAGCGGCGCGAACGGCATGCCGCGCACGATGGTCGGCATGGTGTTGGGGATCTCGACCCCCTCGGCCGTCATCAGGGTGCGCAGGCGGTCCAGTCGCGCCTTGGCCTCGCGGTCGTCCACCCCTTCGAGGATGTAGTGGACCATGTATTCGGCCTTGCGCAGGGCGCGATCGCCGGCCAGGGCCATCTTGCTGAGCTGCTTGACGCCGGCGACCAGCGACGGCGAGCTCTTCAGCACGGTCAGGGCCATCTGCACGACGGCGGCGTTGTCCTGGCGGGCGATCTGGCCCTGGGCCAGGGGCGCGTCGATGGCGAAGTGCTCGTCGTCGAGCGCCTCGACCGACGCCGCGCGCATGGCGCGGGCGAGGCTCGGCAGGTCTTCGAAGGCGAAGGACGCGCACTGGAAGGCGGGCTTCCTGGCGATCAGCGGCAGGGTGATGCGCGCCTTGATCCCCAGCGCGCCGCAGTCGCCCAGGAACAGGCCGCACAGATCGGGGCCGTACCAGCGGGCGAACGGCGAGGCGCCGCGGGCCGCCGAGCCGGTGCGCAGCAGGGAGCCGTCGGCGATCACGACGTCGACCGACACGGCCGACTCCGCCGAGCTGCCGTAGAGGCCCGAGCCGTGGCTGATGGCGTGCTGAGACATCGACCCGCCGATCGTGGCGGCCAGGCCCGAGAACGGGCCGAAGAACGGAGTGCGCAGGCCCAGCGGATCCAGCGCGTCCTTCAGCTGGGCCCAGGTGACCCCGGCCTCGACCGTGACATAGGCGTCGGTCTGGTTGATCTCGACGATGCGGGAAAGCGCGCCGGTGTCGATCAGCACCGTGTCGGTGCGGACGGCCAGATAGCCGTCGGTATAGGAGGCGCCGCCGCCGCGCGGGACGATGGCGACGCCGGCCGTAGCCGCTTCGCGCACGACCGCCTGAAGTTGCTCGACGTCGGCCGGGCGAACCACGGCCAGCGGCGTTTCCAGCGTGCGATAGACGTCGGTGGCGAAGGGCAGGGCGGCTTCGCCCGTCAGGACGCCGCCGGCGCCGACGATCGCCTCCAGGCGCGCGAGGAGGCCGGCGTCAGCCGGGGCGGTACGCGTCTTGACGGGCATAGGCTCTACTCAGGTTTGGGCGATGTCTTCGATGGTGGCGCGGAAGCGCTCGGCCGTGTCGGCCGCGGCGGCTTCCGAGGCGTCCTTGCGGGCCAGGTAGAACAGGCGACCCAGGAAGTCCTGGCGCCAGGCCTCGCGGGCCTCCAGGGCGGCCTGGTCGAGCTGCAGGGCCTCGATCTCGGCGGCGAGGTCCAGGCCCTTGGCGGCGTGGACGCGTTCGGCGCTGTCGAGACGGTCGTGCAGCACGGCCAGTTCGTTGGCCAGGACCATGATCATCGACATGGCCTGGTCGAGGCCCGGGGCCTCGTAGAACTGCGGGCGCTTGCCCTTGGCGTCGCGGATAACGTGCGGGCGCTCGGCCTGCGGAGCGTGGGCGTTCATCGTACTGTTTCCTCGAACTCTGCTCAGGCCTTGCGGGCGATCAGGACTTCCCAGCCGCCGCCGGGAGCGTATTCGCCGGCGGCGAACTCGCGGTCGGAGACCGCCGCGCTGGCGTCCTGGCTGTAGCCGGCGGCCTGCTGGGCGACGAACTCCATGATCGCCATCGGCGCGGTGTCGAACTTGATGGTTTCCGGCGGGAAGCCGGCGGCCTTGGCCAGCGCGACCTGGTCGGTCTCGCGCATGGCGCCCCAGAATGGTTCGTTGTTGTACCAAGTCTCGTTGTCGAGGATGAACTGGGTGAACGGATCCATGTTGTCGAACGGCGGCAGGTCGGCGTGGATCATGTAGCCGCCGGGCGCCAGCAGGCGGTGGCACTCCTTGAAGATGCGCGGCATGGCCTTGCCCGACGTCTCGTGCAGCAGGATGTGGCTGACGATCAGATCAAACGAGCCGTCCTCGAAGCGGGTCTCCTCGGCGTTCATCTGGGCGAAGTTGACTTCGAGGCCCAGACCGGCCGCGCGAGCATGCGCGTAGCGCACCTGCGGGGCGGCCACGTCGACGCCCCAGACTTCGGCCTCGGGGAACAGCTCCTTGTAGGGCAGGGTCGAGTGGCCCACCGTGCAGCCCAGATCCAGGATCCGCTTGGGCTTGAAGCCGTCGAGGCGGCGATTGACGTAGTTGCAGACCGAGCGACCCATGTCGTCGTTGAACGGACCCATATAGCCCATGGCGTAGAGATAGACGCCGCGGTCGTAGAGGGCGCCGGTCGAGATGTCGTTCGGGGCCACTTCGCCGGCATAGCCGCCGGGCATGCAGTGGATGTCGATCGAGGTGACGTAGCGCGGGGTGTCGAAGGCTTCGGGCACGTCGAGCTTGCCCTTGGCGGAAGCCGAAAGGTCGCGGGCCTTCTCGATCAGCTCGGGCAGCTCACGGTCGATCGTGACGTTGGTCGATTCCCAGAGCAGCTCCTGGGCGATGCGGTTGGCGGCCGCGTAGTGCTGGAAATAGAGGTCCTTGACCATGGCCGAGCGGATGTCGCGGCGGTCGGCGGGGGTGCGGCCATGCTCGCGCTCGAAGGCCTTGGCGGCGCGGACGCCGAACACGGGACCCAGGCCCGGCAGCAGACCCTGCTGGATGAACTGCTTGAAGCTCTTGGTGAATTCCTGGCGCGAGCCCTCGTCGTGGGTCGGCTTGGGCAGGATCGGGTGGTCGACCTGCTGGAAGGTGTTGAGCATCTCGGCGGACATGGCGGCCTCCAAACAGCCGGCCCGGAAGGGCGGCGCGAACTGAGGCTAATCTGAAGGGGACTGATCAGTCAAAATATTGCGTTCAGCGGATGCTCCGCTAGGCGGACAGCCTGGGTGGTAGGCAGGCGAGGGCTGTCGGCGGGCAGGGCGTGGGCGGACGCAGGGGAAGGGGAATGTTCGACTTCCCTCCCGTCATTCCCGCCCTTGTGGCGGGAAACCCTCTTTCAGCCGCAAGGGCGGGAGGGGCGGCGTGCTCAGCACGTCGCTAGCGCATCACGTGCGGGCGGAACCAGGGGTTCCCGCCACAAGGGCGGGAATGACGGGAGTATGGGAGGATGGGCGGCACCCGGTTCGGAGAGGGTAAAACCTCTCACCCTCCCACCGCCTGCGGCGGCTGGCCCCTCCCTCTCTCTCGGAGAGAGGGATCAGGTGTCAGACCTCC
Source organism: Caulobacter sp. 10L414 (assembly GCF_056395525.1). NCBI lineage: Bacteria > Pseudomonadati > Pseudomonadota > Alphaproteobacteria > Caulobacterales > Caulobacteraceae > Caulobacter > Caulobacter sp. 10L414. Next base: position 38,079 of record NZ_JBFTJR010000043.1, on the reverse strand, counting down.
ACCGCTCCCGCGTCATACGCAAACAGCCCCAGGGTCTCTTCGTTCTTGATCTCGGTAATGCCGTAGAGGTGGGCTTCGTCGCCTTCCAGGCGGTCGGCGTTGAGGTTGGATTCGACCTGGATGAAGCCGCAGCGCTCCTTGCGGGCGGCCTCGTAGCGGGCCAGGGCTTCAGGAACGTCGGCGGCGGCCTCGAAGGCGCGGGCCAGGACGAGGGCGTCCTCGATGGCGGCGGCGGCGCCTTGGCCCAGGAACGGGGTCATGGCGTGGGCGGCGTCGCCCAGCAGGGCCACGCAGCCGCCGCGCACCCAGGTCTTCAGCGGCTGGCGGGCGAAGACGGCCCACTTGTAGAGGGCCGACGGATCCACCGCGTTGAGCAGGGACTGCACGTCGCTGCTCCAGCCCTCGAAGGTCTTGCGCAGGTCGGCGAGGTCGGCGCGGATCGTCCAGCCTTCCTCGGCCCAGCCTTCCTGGCGGGCGAAGAAGACGAGGTTTAACAGGGTGGAGCCCCGCAGCGGATAGCGCACGGCCATGCGGCCCGGGCCGATGTGGATGCCGGGGAAGTGGGCCATGTCTTCCAGCAGCGCGCCCTCGACCGGCACGATGGCGCGCCAGACGACGTGGCCGGTGAAGTGCGGCTGGCCGGGATCGAAGCCCTTGCGCACGCCTGACTTGACGCCATCGGCGCCGATCACCGCGTCGCCCTTGATCTCAGTTCCATCGGCCAGGACGGCGATGGCGCCGTCTTCGGTCGGCTCGGCGGCGACGCACGCGGACGACAGGCGCACCGTGGCGCGGCCGCTGGCCTCGAGCGCCTCGACCAGGATGGCGTGCAGGTCGGCGCGGTGGATGTAGACGTAAGGGGCCCCGTAGAGGTCGCGCACCTTCTGGCCGCGCTCGAAGGCGACCAGATCGCGGCCGTCGGCCCAGTGCTGCACCCGCTGGCGCTGGGGCTCGACCCCGGCCGTGGTGATGGCTTCGGCAAGGCCCAGGTGGTGATAGACGCGCATGGCGTTGGGGGCGAGCGTGACGCCGGCGCCGATTTCGCCGAGCGCCGGGGCCTGCTCCAGAACCTCGACGGTGTGGCCGGCGCGGGCCAGGGCGATGGCGGCGGTCAGGCCGCCGATGCCGGCGCCGGCGACGATCAGGTGCTGGGGACGCATGGGTAGTCTCCGTACTCAGGCATAGGTCGCCGCGTCGGCCAGCAGGGCGTCGAGCCCGGCGACGGCGTTGAGGCGGGGAAGGTCGAAAATGTCGAGGCCGTCGGTGGTGCCGTCGGCGGCCAGCTTGGCCAGCCAGTCGGGCGCGTGGCGGGCCAGGCCGTGCAGCAGCAGCATCGGGTGCAGGGCGATGGCGAAGCCAAGCTCCTGCAGCTCGGCGCCCGTGCGCACGGCGGTGATCCCGCCCTCGACCAGGTTGTGGACCAGGGGAACGCGGGCGGCGAAGCGCTCGGCGACGGCCCTGGTCTCTTCGAGGGTGCGGGGACCTTCGACGAAGACGATGTCGGCGCCGGCCTCCAGATAAGCCTCGGCGCGATCCATGGCGGCTTGCGGACCCTCGACGCCCAGGGCGTCGGTGCGGGCCACCAGCAGGGTTTCCGAGCGGGCGTCGAGCGCGGCGCGGACCTTGCCGACCATCTCGGGCAGCGGGATCACGCCTTTGCCGCGCATGTGGCCGCAGCGCTTGGGAAAGGTCTGGTCTTCCAGCTGCACGGCGGCGGCGCCGGCGCGTTCGAGCACCTTGACCGTCCGCTGGGTGTTCAGCGCGTTGCCGAAGCCCGTGTCGATGTCGACGATCAGCGACAGGTCGACGCGGTCGCAGATTGCCCGCACCGCATCGGCCAGCTCGCCGACGCCGACCAGGCCGACGTCGGGACGGCCCAGCCGCGCCAGCGACAGGGCCGCGCCCGACAGGAACGCGGCCTCGAAGCCGGCCTGCTCGAGCAGCAGGGCCGAGAAGCCGTCGTAGCAGCCCGGGGCGGCCAGCAGCCGGCGGCGGCCGTCGGGGCCGGCCGCCAGCCGCTCGCGCAGGCGCGTGGCGGCGCTGGTCACTCGGCCGCCTTGGAGGCCGCGCCCGTCGGGATATGGCTCTCATGGTTGGCCAGATACCAGTCGGCGATCTCTTCGCGGGTGGCGAACCACACGCCCGGCAGGCTTTTGGCGTGCTGGATGAACTCGCGCAGCGCCCGGATCCGATAGGCCCGGCCCGAAACGTGCGGGTGGATGCCCACGTTCATGATCCGGCCCGAGGTCGCGCCCTCCTTGTAGAGGACGTTCAGCTCCTCGATCAGCACATCGCGGTACTCGTCGGTGGTGTGACCGCGACGGGTGAGCAGGGTGAAGTCGTTGATCTCGTTGGAATAGGGCGTCGAGACGATCGGGCCGTTGGGCGTGCGCAGCAGATAGGGCTGGTCGTCGTTGAGCAGGTCGCAATAGAAGGTGCAGCCGTGCTCGGCCAGGATATCGGCGGTCTGCAGCGTGCCGCGCAGGGACGAAGACAGYCAGCCCTTGGCCTTCTTGCCCACGAACTTCTCGTACTGCTCCAGCGAGCGCAGGACGATGTCGCGCTCCTTGGCCGGTTCATGGGCGAAGTCGGTCAGCAGTTCGCCCTGTTCCCAGTTGTGGGCCAGAAGCTCCCAGCCGCGCTCCAGGCAGGCGTCGGTCATGGCCTTGCGACGCTCGAAGGTCACCGCGTTGGTGGTGCAGCTGGCCTTGACGCCCTGCTCGTCGAACAGGTCGAACAGCCGCCAGATGCCCACCCGCTGGCCGTATTCGCGCCAAGTGTAGTTGGGGAAGTCGGGGGTGTCGCCGGCCAGCACGTCGGGCAGCACGGCCGGACCGCCGGCGTAGTACTTCTCCTTGGTCGGCTTGGTGAGGTCCCAGGTCTCCAGGTTGAAGGTCATGACCAGGGCCACGCGCGCGCCGTTCGGCCAGATCAGCGGCTTGCGGTGCGGAAGCGGAACGTAATCGTATTCCATACTGATAACCCCTAGTGCTCGAGCAGCAGCGAGCCGAAGCCGTCGATCTTGTCCTGGATCCCCATGCTCCGGAGAGCATGCCAGTAGGTGGCGGTGTTGATGGCCACGACCGGCTTTTCCAGCCAGAACTCGGCCATGGCCGCGACCTTGGCGAAGGCCAGGTTCGTGCCGCACTGGACGACGGCGTCGGCGCCTTCGGAGACCTCTTCGGCCGCGCGCTTGAGCGTTTGCGGCGTCTCGTGGGCGATCAGCATCGGCGAGGGCGACTTCAGGCCCTTCACCTGCGTGACCTCGTAGCCCAGGTCCTCGAAGAACTTGCGCACCTGGTTGTCGCCCACCGGCATGTAGGGGGTGATCACCCCGATCTTCTTGATGCCGCCGTGGGCCTTCAGCGCCGCGTCGACGGCGGTGGAGCCCATGACGACCGGCACGCCGTTGGTGCGCTCCAGCATGCGCTGGGTCAGGCGCTCGGCGCCGTCGGCGCCGTCCCAGAAGGTTTCAGCCGACATGCCCATGACCACGCAGGCCGGGTCCATGGTCATGGCGACGTCGACGCTGTCCATGGTCGCGTCGCGGATGTTCTGCAGCATCACCATGAACGACTCGTCGTCGGTGACCTTGGTGTCCGGAATGGCGATGCGCTGGAAGTGGTTGGTCACGCCGCGCGGGCGCATGTCGTCGTATTCCGGCTGCACGCTGGTGTTGGTCGACGGCGCGATCACCGCATACTTCAGGCGGTGTCCCAATGAATCCGGCATGACGCTTCCTCGACGTTTCGATGGTCGAGGAATGGCAAAGCCGAAGCGGCCGCGCCGCACCCCAGGAGCCGATATCCGCCCGGCGGATAGGAAAAGGCGCCGCCAGAGCGGGAAGGACGGGCGTCGCTAGGGTCGTCGTTGAACCACAACGGAAATTCCTTCGGGGGACGAGACCATGCCCGCCTTCATCATCGCCACCACCGTCATCACCGACCCGCCGCGCTTCATGGAATACGTGAAGGCCATCTCGGGCCTGGCCGAGCGCTTCGGCGGCGAAACCTATGTCCGCGGTCCGGTGACCGAGGTGCTGGAGGGCGAGGTGCCGGAAGGCGAGCGCGTGATCGTCACCCGCTATCCCGACGCCGCCGCCGCCAAGGCCTACCTGCACTCGGACGAGTACCAGGCCGCCAAGCTCCTGCGGAAGAACGCGGGCGACGTCGTGGTCCGCATGATTGTCGTCGACTGATCAAGACGCGTGAGCCGGGGCGCGAGGGGGAAACCGCGCCCGCAACGCCGATCCAAAACTAGCGAGGTTCCGTGGAACGATTCCAAGTCGTCGTCGCCGGCGCTGGGCCCGTGGGCTCGGTCGCGGCCTATCGGCTGGCCCAACTGGGTGTCGAGGTGCTGCTTCTGGAGGCCGCGCCCCGCTGCCCCGAGGACCTGCGCGCCTCGACCATGCATCCGCCGACGCTCGACATGATGAAGACGCTGGGCGTGCTGGACGAGCTGGAGGCTCAAGGCCTGCGCGCGCCGGTCTATCACTATCGCAACCGCGTGACGGGCGAGGTGATGGCCTTCGACATGGGCGAGCTGGGCGACATCTCAGAGCACCCGTATCGGCTGCAGTGCGAGCAGTTCAAGCTGGCGCGCCTTCTGACCGCCAAGCTGGCGCAGCATCCCAAGGGAGAGGTGCGGTTCTCGCACCGGCTGGCCCACTTCACCCAGGACGACCAGGGCGTCACCGCCTTCATCGAGGCGCCGTTCGGCATCGAGCAGGTGCGCTGCGACTACCTGATCGGGGCGGACGGGGCCAACTCGATCGTCCGCAAGTGGCTGGATGTCGAGTTCGAGGGCTTCACCTATCCGGAGAAGTTCCTGACCCTGTCGACCGACTGGCCGCTGGAGGACCATTTCCCGGGGCTGGCGCACGTCAACTACGTGGCCGATCCCAAGGAGTGGTGCGTGCTGCTGCGGGTGCCGTCGCTGTGGCGGATCCTGGTGCCGGCCAACGGCGACGAGAGCGACGAGGCCCTGCTGTCGGACGCCAAGAAGGAAGCCGTGTTCGGCGGCCTGCTGGGCGAGGGCGCGTCGATCAAGACCGCGCACCGCACGCTCTACAAGGTGCATCAGCGGGTGGCCAAGACCTACCATGTGGGCCGGGTGCTGCTGGCGGGCGACGCGGCCCACCTGAACAACCCGCTGGGCGGGTTCGGCATGAACTCGGGCATCCACGACGTGTGGAACCTGACGGAGAAGCTGGCCGAGATCCTGCAGGAGAACGGCGACGCGCAGGCGCTGCTGCCGCTCTATGATCGCCAGCGTCGGGCGGTGATGCACAAGTTCATCCAGACMCAGACCATCGCCAACAAGGCGGCGATGGAGGCGGGCACCGCCGAGGCCTATGCCGAGCGCGAGGCCAAGATGCGCCAGATCCTGGCCGACCCAGAGCAGCGCCGCGAGTACCTGCTGCTGCAGTCGATGTACAAGAGCCTTGAGCTCGAAGCGGCGACGGCGTGAGGCGGGCGCGATGATCCAGTTTCACACCGTTCCGACCGCCAACGGCCAGAAGGTGCGGATCGTGCTGGAGGAGACGGGGCTGGCCTATGCGCTGGCCCCGGTCGACCTCTATGCCGGCGAGCACAAGAAGCCTGCCTACAAGGCCGCGCTGAGCCCGTTCGGCAAGGCGCCGGCCATCGTCGATCCCGACGGGCCGGGCGGCGCGCCCATCGTGCTGTCGGAGACCCTGGCCATCGCCTGGTACCTGGCCGAGAAGGCCGCCAGCGACCTGCTGCCCAGGGGGCCGGGCGAGCGGGCCGAGTTCCTGATGTGGGCCTCGGCGGTGTCGTCGCAGCTGGCCGGCGCCTTCACCAACCAGTTCGTGGCCACMGTCATGGCCCCGGAGAAGACGCCGTGGGCGATCGAGCGCTCGCTGGCCGACTGCCACGAGCAGCTGGCGGCGTTCGAGGCCCGCCTGGCGGACCGCGTCTACATGCTGGGCGAGCGGTTCACGATCCTGGACGCCCTGTTTCTCCCGATGGTGGCCAGCTCGGCCAAGCGGCTGGCGGGCGGGCTCGACCCGTATCCGAACCTGGCGCGGTACGAGGCCTTCATCGGCGAACGGCCGGGCGTGAAGCGCGGGATGGCGGCCGGCTAGGGCCGGCCGGCGCACCCGCGCCAGAAGGCGGCGATCTGCCGGCGCTCGTCGGGGGCCTCGGCGCCCACGGGGTTGGCGTCGCCGTTCCACACCCATTGCAGCCGGCCGGTGCGGGCGAAGGCGGCGATCGCGGGCGCGGCGGGGTCGATCGGGGCTCTCAGGATGGCGATCTCGGCGCTGGGGTCGGGCTCGGCCTTGATCGGCAAGGCGGCGCCGCCGCTGCGCAGGGCCAGGGTCTTGGGCCAGGCGGCCGGGTCTTCGTCGACGAACACCAGCAGCTCCGCCTGGCCCTTGGGCGCGCAGGTGAAGCCCAGCCAGACGACGTCGCTCTCGGGCTCGCCGTAATACAGCTTGGCGTCGACGCCGTTCTCGGCCGGCGTATGGCTCCAGCTGTAGTCGTCCTGCGCGGGCAGGCTGGCGCAGGCGCCCAGTAGTAGCGTGGCGGCGGCGAGGGCGAACACGATGCGGGAAAGCTTGGCCATGCGCCCACTCTAGCCGAGCCGCCGGCCGTCGTCAGGCGTATCTGCCGCGCCTGCAACCTCCGCGCCGTTTTCCTTGCCAAAGCCTTGTGAGACAGTCGTTCGCAAGGTTAACGCGAGGCGGGCCTGGATGGAGCGCAGCTGGATCAAGGGGCGTGTGTTCGTGGTCGACGACGACCCGGTGCTCCTGGCCTTCCTGGAAGGTGCCTTGGCCAAGTCCGGCTATCTGGTCCAGGCCTTCGAATCCGCCCGCAGCGCGCTGCACGCCGCGTCGATCGACCGGCCGGCGATCTGGCTGATCGACATCCGCATGCCCGACATGGACGGTATGGAGCTGCTCAGGCTGCTGCGCGGCGGACAGGAGCATCGCGAGACCCCTGTGGTCATGCTGACCGGCGACGGACGCCTGGACCGCATCGCCAGCGCCATGGGCGCGGGGGCCACCACCTACCTCCTCAAGCCGTTCTCGCCGCAGCAGGTGGTCGAAAAGGTCTATGCGGCGCTGAACTTGCGGTAGCTCGACAATCCTTGTCATCCCGGCGCTTCGCTACGCTACGGCCGGGATGACAAGGAGCGTGAGCCTCTGCTTCACCAGGCCACCTCGGCGCCGGCCAGGTCGAGGAACTTGCCCGTATCGTCCAGGCTCAGCCCGGCGATGACCTTCTGCTGGCCTTCGACGCTTTCCTCGACCGAATAGGGCGCGTCGGGCCCGCCCAGGGCGGTGCGGGTCCAGCCCGGGGCCATGGCGATGACCGTGACGCCGTCGGCCTTCAGTTCCACCGCCAGGCCCTTGGCCAGCATGTTCAGCGCGGCCTTGGACGAGCGATAGGCGTGTGAGCCGCCGTAGATGTTGGTTCCAATCGAGGCCAGGCCGCTGGACATCATGACGATGGTCTTCTGGCCGCCGGCCTTGATGTTGTCGATCAGCGCCGCGGTGATGCGGAACGGCGAGACGACGTTGGTGGCCAGGATGTCGGCCCAGATGTCGTAGTCCATGCCGGCGAGCGTCTGGTGGGCCATGCCCTCGGGCAGCGGAATGGGTCCGTAGGTGCCGGCGTTGTTGATCAGCACGTCGATCGCCACGCCTTCGAGGCGCTGGGCGAAGGCGGCGACGGAGCCTGCGTCGTTCACCGACAGCGCCTCGACGCGCACCTTGCCCGGATGGGCGTCTGCGATGGCCGCGAGTTCGGCGGCCGAGGCCGGATCGCGGCAGGTCGCGATGACCTGCGCGCCCGAGGCGGCGTACTGGCGGACGTGTTCCAGACCGATGCCGCGATTGGCGCCGGTGATCAGGACCGTGGTCATGGCGTGCTCTCTCGTTCGTTGCTGGGGCGACTTGAACCGGTCGGAAAGGCGAGGGCGAGGCGGCGGCGATCTTCGCCGCTGTGCGGATAACGGCCCCGGCCGCCGGGAGCGCGCGCGGGGGCGGCGCTAGGACCGAGGCTCGAAGATTCCGCTGGAGCCGCGTTCGTGACGCTCATTCGCCAAGCCCCGATTGTGAAGGCTTACGCCGATACGCCCGCCGGCCAGGTGCACCTGCGCCGGGTGGACGGACCCGGCGATCCGATCGTCCTTCTGCACCGCACGCCGGTCAGTTCGGCCTGTTTCGACGGCGTGCTGGCGCGGCTGGCGGGCCGCCGCGCGGCGATCGCGCTGGACACGCCGGGCTTTGGCCAGTCGTTCAAGCCGCAAGGCATGCCTTCCACGGTGGACTACGGCGCCTGGCTGCTGGCGGCGCTGGACGCCCTGGGCGTCGATCGCTTCCACCTGGCCGGCCATMATACCGGCACCCACGTCGGCGCCGAGATCGCCGTGGCTGCGCCCGACCGCGTGCGTTCGCTGCTGCTGAACGGCGTGCTGTTCGCCAGCGCCGAAGAGCGCGAGATGTTCCGCGCCCAGGTCGGCCAATCCGCGCCGATCGACGCGCACGGCGCCTATCTGATCGAGTCCTGGGGCGTGATGAAGGGGCTGCTGCCCCGCTTCGACGCCCAGCTGGTGCAGACCGAATTCCTGGGCGCCATCGGTGCGCCGGACGGCCGCAACCAGGCCTTCGGCGCGATCTTCGACCAGGACTTCGCCAGCGTCTTCTCGGGCGTGACCTGTCCGGTGACGGTGCTGCAGGCTGTGGACGACCCGCTGGCCGGCTTCGTCGGCCGCATCCGCAAGGCCCGCCCGGGGGTGGTGGTGACCACCCAGGGCAAGACCGGCGTGGCCGCGCCGGAACTGGAACCCGAGATCTTCGCCGAGACCCTGCTGGCCTTCGCGGCCGGCGTCGAAACCACGCCTCCGAACAGCCCCCTTCAGTGGACCCCGCCCATGACCAATCGCCGTTTCTCCCTCGTCCGCGCCGGCCAGGGCTTCGAGTTGGCCGAGTCCATCGTGCCGATCCCCACGCCGGGTCCGGGCGAGGTGCTGGTGCGCGTGCGCGCCGTGGCGCTGAACCGCCGCGACGTGATGATCCGCAAGGGCTGGTATCCGGTGGGCGAGGCCGACGGCTTCACGCCGCTGTCGGACGCCGCCGGCGAGGTGGTCGCCGTGGGCGAGGGCGTCGAGGGGCTGGCCTTCGGCGACCGCGTGGCCTCGACCTTCTTCCAGAACTGGGCCGGCGGCCGCGTCAGCTTCCCGGCGGTGATCTCGTCGCTGGGCGCGGGCGGACCGGGCGTGCTGGCCGAGCACGTGGTGCTTTCGGCCGGCGGCGTGGTGAAGCTGCCCGACGGTCTCGACTTCGTGCAGGGCGCGACCCTGACCTGCTCGGGCGTCACGGCCTGGGCCTCGCTGGTCACGCACGGCGGCATCCAGGCCGGCGACTGGGTGGTGACCCTGGGCACCGGCGGCGTCTCGCTGTGGGGGCTGCAGATCGCCAAGGCCTTCGGGGCCAAGGTGGCCGTGGTCGGCGGCGACGACGCCAAGCTTGCGCGCGCCGCTGAGCTGGGCGCGGACCTGACCGTCAACTATCACACGACGCCCGACTGGGAGGCCGTCGTGAAGGAGGCCTCGGCCGGCGGCGTGCAGCACGCCCTGGAGCTCGGCGGCGCCGGCACGCTGGCCAGGTCGCAGGCGAGCCTGGGCGTCGGAGGGCATGTGGCCGTGATCGGCGCCCTGGATGGCTTCGGCGGAACGCTGGACGCCTCGGCCATGGTGATGATGGCCCAGCGCGCCACGGCGATCTCGGTCGGCTCGCGCGCCGATCACCAGGCGCTGTCGGACTTCGTAACCGCCAAGGGGATCGTCCCGCAGGTCGACGCGGTGTTCGGCCTCGACGCCATCGAAGGCGCCTATACGCGCGCCGATCAGGGCGCGTTCGGCAAGGTCGTGGTGAAGCTTTGATCGATACGCCCCTCTCTCTATGAGAGAGGGAGGGGCCCACGCCGCAAGGCGTGGGAGGGTGAGAGGTTTCAATCTCACAGGAAAAGGCGCGGTCGTTCGGCCGCGCCTTTTTGTTTTCTGATCCGGTTGTTCTGACCGCTGCTGCCGGCGGAGAGGTGAGGGGAGACCCGCAAGCGGCGTACCCTCTCACCCTCCCACCGCTGCGCGGCGGGCCCCTCCCTCTCTCCATGAGAGAGGGGTTTCTTACGCTTCCACCACCTCGACCAGCGCTCCGCCCGGGGCGCGCAGCACGCCGGCGCGTTTGCCGCCGTAGACGGCGCCGTTGCGCACGGTCGGCGCGACGATCCAGTCGCCCTGGATGCTGTCGAAGTCGGGGTGCTTGAGCGTGCAGATGGCGATCCCCGGCGGCAGGGCGCCGGGATGGCCCGGGCGCACGGTGGCCGCCTCGGGATACTGATCGAACTCCAGGAAGACGTCCTTCTCGAAGGTGGCCGTCGCCAGGGCGTGGCGGCTGTCCTTGGGCAGTTCGAAGGCGTCGTTGATCATGTTGTAGACGATGGTCATCGGCGCGCCGACGTCCAGGCCCAGGGTCTGGCCGAACCAGGCGCCGCTGGCCTCCATGTCGTCGCTCGCCAGAACCAGGATGAACAGCTTGTCGATCAGGCTGCCGGGGTGGGGCAGGCCGTTGCCGGGCGAGACGATCTCGGTGAGGTAGACGATCTCGCCGTCGGGGCCTTTCACCTGCATCGGGTGGATGGTGGGCAGGCCGTCGATCCGCTTGGGCGGGCCGATGATCTCGAACGGCGCGTCCTGCATGCGGGCGTTCACGGCCATGACGTCCTGGCAGCAGATCTCGATCGCCGCCCAGCCGTAGGTGCGCAGGGGGCGATATTCCGGAACCGGGTCGCCCTCGACGAAGCGCAGGAAGACGTCGGCGCCGCTGGCCGGCTGCAGCACGGCGTAGGGGCGGCCGGCGCTGGCCGGGGCGCCCCAGCTGGCGGCGAGGTCGGCGGGAACCTCGCCCTGCTCGACGACCGCGTAGTCCAGCCACTGGGCGTAGCGCTGCGCGGCCTGGGCGACGTTCGGCGTCACCAGGGTGGCGGCCCTGAGAAGGTTCATCGGTATGTCCTTGAAATCGTGCGGGCTTCAGTCGCGCAGTTCGACGGCGACGTCGTCGGAGGCGACGTCGCCCGTGGCGGTGGCCGCCTCGGCCTCCTGCTGGACGATGCGCAGCACGCGGGAGAGGTATTCCTGCAGCCACAGGCCGCGCTCGGCGGCGGCTTCGGCGGAGGGTTCGAAGCGTTCGATCTCTGCGCGGTCCAGGCCGCCGCGGGCCTCGATCACCCGTTCCAGCGTGTCGAGCCGGGCGCGGGTGACGGCCAGTTCCTGGACCACGGCCATGGTGATGGCCAGCACGCGCTCGACCTCGCGGTCGGCGAAGAAATAGGGGCGCTTGCCGGCGGGCTTGGCGCCGGCGTCGGCCAGGGCGTCTGCGATGCTCATTGAGTTTTCCGGGCTCCGATCACGCGCCAGGCGGCTTTTCGCCCGTAGTCTTCGCTGTCGTCGTCGGCAGCGTCGGGGAAGACCTCGCGATCGACCACGGCGGTGACGCCGTCATGGATCAGCTCGTCGGCGGTAAAGCCGGCTTCGACCATGCGGGCGTCCAGGTCGATCTCGTGCAGCGTGCTCCAGAAGGGCTCGTTGTTATAGAAGGCGTCCCAGTCGCGCATGGCCTGCTCGAACAGCGGCATGGTCGGCGCGTACTGGGGCTGTTCGACGTGCAGCACCACGCCGCCCGGGGCCAGCAAGCGGCGGCTTTCGGCGAAGATGGCCTTCATCGAGGCCAGCGACAGCTCGTGCAGGAACATGGTGGTCTGCACCCAGTCGAAGCTGCCGGTCTCGAAGCGCGACAGGTCGGTGCCGTCGGCCTGGACGAAGCGGATGTTCGTAACCCCCAGCGAGGCGGCGCGGGCGGCGGCGTAGCGCAGCATCGGCCCGCCGACGTCGATGGCCACCACCTCGGCGTCGGGGAAGGCCTGGGCGATCGGCAGGGCGCTGTGGCCCACGGTGGCGCCGATGTCGAGTATGCGGCGCGGCTTGAAGTCGGGCAGGCGGCGCTGAACCCAGCGCACTACGGCCTGGCCGCCGCCGTCGGAGAAGCGGCCCAGCAGGCCGCCGGTGGTGGCGAAGCCGCCGTGGTCGTAGTTGGCGCCGCCCGAGACGTCGCCCTCGAAGCGCTCGACGTGATAGCTGCCGGGCATGCAGTGGTGGTCGACGGCCGAGACGTAGCGCGGGATCGGCAGGGCCGGATCCAGCTGCAGCCGGTCGTGGCCGGCGTTCAAGGCGGCGGCCTTGGCGGCCAGTTCCTCGGCCTGGCGCAGGGTGGTCCAGCGGCCGGCCTGCTGGCGCTGCTCCATGGTCAGGCGGCGCAGGGCCGACCAGGTCTGGAAGGCGGGATCCTTCAGCAGCGCCTTGCGGACCTCGTGGCGGTCCTCGGGCGGGCGGCCGTTGACCTTCTCGAAGGCCGGCAGGGCGCGGGTCTCCCAGGCCTGCTTCACGCCGGGGATGACGCGGGTCGAAAGGTGGCGGTTCAGCTGGGCCAGGACGTTCAGCCGCTCGACTTCGTCGTGCGACATGTCGGGGAACACCCCGTGGCGGCCGACCTTGCGATAGTCGGGCGGGCCGTCATAGGCCTGGATCGGCCCCTCGTTGACGCGACCGGTCATGGGCGCACTCCTACTGAATTGACGCGAGCTTGCGCCCGTCCGGCGGAGGGCGGGGACGGGACGACGCGAAAATCCGCCTGTCAGGAATCCCCTCTCAGGAATCCAAGGGTCAGGCGCCGGGAACGGCCGCGCGCTCGCCGGCGGCGGCTTCGATGCGCTGCTCCTCGACGGCGTGCTCGGCGGCGAAGCGGTAGCGGCCCAGCGGCAGCAGGACGAGACCGCCCAGCACTAGAAGGCCCGTGGCCATGATCAGCGAGAGCTGGTAGCCGCCGGTGGCGTCGAAATCGGCTCCGAAGGCGACGGGCCCCAGGCCAGAGCCCGCCGCGTAGGCGCAATAGAGGCAGCCGTAGAGCGTCGAATAGGACCGCGCCCCGAAATAGCGGGCGATCAGGAAGGCCAACAGGTCGAACTCCATGCCCGCGGCCATGCCGACCAGGGCGATGGCCAGCAGGGCGCCGGCGAAGCCCGGGTCCTGGCCGTGCAGGATCAGGCAGCCCAGCGCCGGCAGGCACAGCAGCACCAGCGCCACGCCCGGGGCCCAGAAGCGGTCGACCAGCCAGCCGCCGGCCACGCGCCCGACGATTACCGACAGGCCCACGACGGGGGCCAGACTGACGATCTCGGCTTTGGTGAAGCCCTTCAGCTTCAGCAGGTTCTCCAGATTGGGCAGCGGGCCGGCGATGGCGAAGGAGAACAGCAGAAAGCCGCCGGCGATCAGCCAGAACTTCGTATCGCGCAGCGCTTGGGGCAGCGTCAGGCCGGGCAGCGGCGCGGCTTCGGTGTGGACGCGTCGGGCGCCGGGGTCCTTGAAGGCCAGTAGCGCCACGGGCAGGGCGATGACCAGGGGAAGCGCGCCGGTGACGAGGTAGGCCGCGCGCCAGCCGTGGGCCTCGATCATCCACATCAGGAACGGCTTGATGAGGAAGCCGAAGACGCCGGTGCCCATCAGGGCGATCCCCAAAGCCAGGCCCTTGTTCTGCTCGAAGCCGTTGTTGATCGCTCGGGTCCAGGTGGTGGGCAGGGTGCCCGCGCCGACCGCGCCCATCAGCGCCCAGTTCAGGTAGAACAGCGGCAGCGAGCCGTTGGTCAGCGCAAAGCCCATGAAGGCGAAGGCGAACAGCACCAGCGAGGCGATGGCCACGGGGCGCACGCCGATCCTGTCGCCCACCCAGCCGATGATCGGGCCGACGATCATCACCGCGACGGTGGCGACCGGCAGGCCCAGCATGATCGAGGCGAAGCTCCAGCCAAACTCCTTGGCCAACTGCGGGGCCAGCATGCCGATGCTGTAGAAAGGCAGGGGCGACAGGCCCAGGCCCACGCCCAGCACCACGCTGAGCAGCAGCGGCCAGCCGCGGCGGAATTCGCCCGTCTGGTTTTCGGATAGTTTCGCCATCGCCGTTTGCCCCGCCGCGATCACATCGGTAGGCGAGGCAGCCTGGGGCGCTGAACGTCGCCCGCAACAGGAATATCCGGAGCAGTCGCCTTGCGATCAGACGTCAGGCCCGGCGCCGCCCTCTCGGGGGTCAAGGTGCTCGATCTTTCCCGCGTGCTGGCTGGTCCCTGGGCGACCCAGGCCCTGGCCGACATGGGCGCCGAGGTCGTCAAGGTCGAGCGGCCGGGCGTCGGCGACGACACCCGCGCCTGGGGCCCCCCGTTCTTCGAGACGACGGACGGCGGAAGGGGGGACGCCGCCTACTTCACCTGCGCCAACCGCAACAAGCGCTCGGTGACCATCGACATGGCCGATCCGCGCGGCGCCGACCTGATCCGCCAGATGGCCGCCGAGGCCGACGTGGTGGTCGAGAACTTCAAGGTCGGGGGTCTGGCCAAGTACGGCCTGGACTACGACAGCCTGGCGGCGATCAATCCGCGCCTCGTCTACTGCTCGATCACCGGCTTTGGCCAGACCGGCCCCTACGCGGCGCGAGCCGGCTACGACTACATGATCCAGGCCATGGGCGGGCTGATGTCGATCACCGGCCAGCCGGACAGGACCGACGGCGCCGAGCCGATGAAGGTGGGCGTCGCGGTCGTCGACCTGTTCACCGGCCTCTATGCGGCCAACGCCATCCTCTGCGGCCTGCTGCACGCCCGCGCGACCGGGGAGGGGCAGCACATGGACATCGCCCTGTTCGACGTGCAGGCCGCCGTGCTGGCCAACCAGGCCAGCAACTACTTCGCCACCGGCCAGGCGCCCGGGCGCCTGGGCAACGCCCACCCCAACCTTGCGCCCTACCAGGTGTTCGCCACGGCCGATGGAGCCATGGTCCTGGCGGTCGGCAACGACGGCCAGTTCCGGGCCTTCGCCAAGGCGGCCGATGCGCCGCAGCTGGCCGAGGATCCGCGTTTCGCAACCAACGCCCAGCGGGTGGCGGCGCGTGCGCAGCTGGCGGCGGCCATGGCCCCGGTTCTGGTCACGCGTACGACGCGCGATTGGATCGCCCTGCTGGAGGCCGCCGGCGTGCCCTGCGGGCCGATCAACGGCATCGACCAGGTGTTCGAGGAGCCGCAGGCAGTGCATCGCCAGTTGGTGGTGCAGCAGGCGCGCGAGGATCTGACGGCGCCCATCCGCACCGTCGCCTCGCCGATCCGGGCCTCGCGCACGCCGGTGGTCGTGGAGCGCCCGCCGCCGGCCTTGGGGGCGGACACGGCGGCGGTGCTGGCGGGGCTGGGCAAGAGCCAGGCGGAGGTCGCGGCGCTGAAGGCGGCGGGGGTGATCTAGGGGGCTGAGTCCGTCCTAAATCCGACCTTCCCCGCGAAGGCGGGGATCCAAGCCGAGTCGGCGACTGCTCCACGACGGCGCCTCACTCTGAAAGACAGCTTGGATCCCCGCCTTCGCGGGGAGGATCGGTGAAAAGGGTTGGGTAAGAGGGAAGACCCCCCTACCGCGCCGCCCGCGCGACGCCTTCGGGCATGGCGCCGGCGAAATCGATGACGCACATGGCGCCGTAAGAGCGGTGGCCGCCGCAGGCGACGCCGGCGCTGCTGTAGCCGGTCGACAGGATGTTGCGGCGATGGCCCCGGCCCGGCACGCGGCTGTCGACCACCAGCTGGCGCACCACGTCGCGAGGGTCTTCGTAGCCGTAGGAGATGTTCTCGGCCGACATGCCGGCGAAGACGCCGTACTTGCGCAGCCGCTGGCCCAGACCGCCGCTCGCGCCGTGGCCGACCGAGCCGCGGGAGGCTTGCGCGCTGGCGTGGTCGCGGGCGGCGGCGTCGATGCGGCCGTCGGCGGTCAGCGGCGGCAGGGGGCGCTGGCGCTGCAGCTCGGCGATCGCTTCATCGAGGGCGTCGGGGTCTTCGCCATACAGCGGCTCGGCGCGACGCAGTTCGTCGGCATAGGCCCGGGGATTGGCGCGGACGTAGTTGATCTCGTCGAGGACCGCCTGCTCCTGGCTCTGGGCGGCGGCCACTTGCGGCATGCAAAGTGAGAAGGGGGCGAGCAGCAACAGTCCGGCGAACGCCAGGCCTGGGCGACGGTAAGAACGCATACGAACCTACGATACGGAAAAGCCCCTCGGTGCGTGCTGTAGCACGCTTCATGGGGTTCGCATCTGTCCGTGGCGTCGCACCCCCGGGGTTCCTATCCGCGAGGCGAGAAAACCGGCGACGGCGCGCCGGGGCGCCTTTCCAGGCGGCATCAAGACGGCCTGACAACCGCCGGATTCCACGATGCTTCTCGCCCTGATCACGCTGCTGCACGTGCTGGTCTTCGTCTACTGGCTGGGCGGGGACCTGGGGGCCTTCTACACCTCGCGCTACGCCGCCGATCCCTCCCGCACGGTCAAGGAGCGGGGACTGGCCTTGAAGGTGCTGGCCGACATCGACATGGCTCCGCGCACCTGCCTGATCCTGGCCCTGCCCACGGGCCTGACCCTGGCCAAGCTGAAGGGCTGGTGGGACGTCCCGCCCGAGGGCGTGGCTGCGGTCTGGGCGCTGTGCCTGTTCTGRCTGACCATGGCCTGGGCCATCCACATTCATCACAGCCCGCCCAAGGCCGGGGTGCGCCGCATCGACATCGCCATCCGCTGGGGCGTGCTGGTGGCGCTGGCCGGCTTCGGCGCCGCCAGCCTGGTGGGCCTGACGATCGCGCCGCTGTTCCTGGCCCTGAAGATGCTGATCCTGGCGATCGCCATCGGCTGCGGCCTGTTCATCCGCAAGCTTCTGGCCCCGCTGGGCCCGCCGGTCGTCGCCATGATGACCACCGGCCCCACGCCCGAGGGCGACGCGACCATCGCCGCGGTGCTGGAGAAGACCCGGCCCGTGGTCGTCAGCCTCTGGATCCTGCTGATCCTTGCCGCGCTGCTCGGCCTCTGGACCCCCGCCTGAAGGAGCCCCGCCATGACCCTGCGCTTCGAAACCACCATGGTCCGCGAGGACAAGACCGCTCGCCAGCTCTATGAGGCGGTGAAGGCCAATCCGGCCCGCGCCCGCTTCGGCTTCGGGAGCAAGGCGGCGGTGGTCAATATCGACTTCCAGCAGGCCTATACGCGGCCCGACCTGTTTCCCAAGAGCGCCTACGTCACCGATCCCGACCAGATCGCCCACGTGAACCGCCTCTCGGCCCTGGCCCGGGCGCGGGGGATGCCGGTGATCTGGACGCGGGTGATGTACAAGCCCGACGGCGGCGACGCCGGCGTTTGGGGTACGCGCACCGACACCCCCGACAGCCTGCAGAACATCAAGCAGAACAGCGAACGCCACGCCTTCGACCCGCGCGTCGAGATCGACCAGGCCGTGGATCTGGTGTTCGACAAGCGCATGCCCAGCGCCTTCTTCGAGAGCCCGCTGCAGAGCTATCTGGTCTGGCACAAGGTCGACACGGTCATCCTCACCGGCGGCTCGACCAGCGGCTGCGTGCGCGCCAGCGCGGTCGAAAGCCTCTCGCGCGGCTATCGCACCATCGTTCCCGAACAGTGCGTGGCCGACAAGCATGAGAGCTACCACTACGCCAACCTGACCGACCTGCAGCTGAAGTACGCCGATGTCGTGGACGTGGAAGAGGCGGCGGCGTGGTTGCGGGGGTGAGGGGGTGGTCGGAGAGACGGGCTCGCCCCTCCGACCGCGTACTCAGACGTTCACGACGACCTTGCCGATCTGCTCGTTGGATTCGAGGTAGCGATGAGCGTCCTGGATCTGGTCCAGGGGGAAGGTGCGAGCGATCACCGGCTTCAGCGCGCCGGTCGCCAGCCCTTCGAGAATGAAGGCCTTGGCGCGGGCCAGCTTGTCATCGCTGGAGACGATCTCGTTGTAGAGATAGCCCCGCAGGGTCAGTGACTTGCCCAGTACCGTAAACAGCGGGAAGGGCGTCGGAGCGGGGCTGAGGGCGCCGTACAGCAGCAGCACGCCGCCGGGCGCCATGCTGGCGGTCAGCGGCTCGAACGACGGCCCGCCGACCGGATCGAAGACCACGCGTGCGCCGCGGCCGCCGGTGATCTCGGCGACGCGGGCGACGAGATCTTCTTCTTCAGTGGCGACGACATGGTGAGCGCCGGCCGCGAGCAGGGCGTCGCGTTTGGCGACGGTGCGGGTGGTGGCGATCACGGTGGCGCCGACCATGCGGGCGATCTGGAAGGCCGCGAGGCCGACGCTGCTGGAGGCGGCGGTGACGATCACGTGGTCGCCCGAGGTCAGGGCGGCCTGCTCGATCAGCGCGCCCCAGGCGGTGACGTACTGCATCCAGCTGGCCGCGGCCTCCTCGAACGAGATCGTCTCCGGATGGCGCACGAGATAGCGGGCCGGCGCGTTGGCGACCTCGCCATAGGTTCCCCAGCGGGCGATGTCGTGCGGCGGGATCAGGCTGACCGCATCACCGAGCGCGAAGTCGGTCACGTCGGCTCCGACTTGGGTGACGACGCCCGAGGCCTCGTAGCCCAGACGGCTGGGGAACTGCGCTTCCTGCAGGTAGGCGTGATTGCGGAACATCACCTCGGCGCGGTTCAGGCCGATGCTGCGGACGGCGAACTGCACTTCGTCGGCGGCCGGCGGCGGCTGAGGCAGGTCTTCGATCCGCAGAACGCCGGCGTCGCCGTAGTCGTGGATGCGAACGATGCGGGCCATGTTGGGCTCCTGTTTCGATGAGCCCGGAAGAAGGCCGGGCGGACGATGCAGCAGCTAAGGCGGCGACAGGCGGCCCGGAAGCGCGCCTGGGCCTATCTCACTGTTATTGAAATTGATAACAATGGATTGATTGTTCGTCCGGGTGGTGGCGGTTGGACGGGGAGAAGCGTTGGATTTCGCCCAGAAGCTCAGGATCTTCGTCGCGGTGGCCGAGGCAGGCAGCTTCGCCCGGGCGGCCACGGCCCTGGGCATGTCGCGCCCCGGCGTGACGAACGCCGTCGCCGGTCTGGAGACCGAACTGGGCGTGCGCCTGCTGCAGCGGACGACGCGGCGGACCAGGCTGACCGGCGAGGGCGAGGCCTTCATCGATCGCGCTGTGACGCTGCTGGCCGACGTGGCCGAAGCCAAGACGATGTTCGCACCACCGGATGGCGCTCTGCGGGGGCGGTTGCGGGTCGACATCCCGACAGCGCTGGCCAGGCCGCTGATCATCCCGCGTCTGGGCGAGTTCACGGCGCGCCATCCCGAGGTGGAACTGGTGCTCGGTGTGGGCGACCTCGACATGGATCTGGTGTCAGAGGGCGTCGATTGCGTGGTCAGGCTGGGCGAGTTCCCGGCCAGCAGTCTGGTCGGCCGGTCGATCGGCAGGTTGCGGATGGTGACCTGCGCATCGCCTGACTATCTCGAACGCCAGGGCGCGCCGACGTCGCTGGACGACCTGGCCACGCATCGGGCGGTGAATTTCCATTCCGGCCGAACCCGCAGAGCGATCCCTTTCGAATTCGAGACCGATGACGGGCGTCGAAGTTTCACCATGCGCTCGACCGTGACGGTGAACAGCGGCGACGCCTATGTCGAATGCGGATTGCTGGGCCTGGGGATCATCCAGCCGCCCTGGGTGGGGGTCTGCGGCTTCCTGGCGGCCGGGCGCCTGGTGGAGGTGTTGTCGAACCTGCCGCCGCCGCTCAAGCCGGTCTCGGTTCTCTATCCCCACCGCCGGCACGTGCCGCCCCAGGTGCGCGCCTTCATCGATTGGGTCGAGACCTTGGTTCGCTCCATCGGAGCCTAGTTTCGGTCGCCACGCCCAAACAAAAAGGCCGCCGGCTCAGGGAGCTGGCGGCCTTCAGTCATCTGGAATTCCGGGGAGGAAATCCGCCTAGAGAAGCTTAGTCGACGACCTGGTAGCGGCCCGAGGCGTCGGGGCAGACGCGGACGAAGCGCTTCTGGGTGCGGCCGTCGGGCAGGTAGATCGGGCTTTCGGCCMGGGTGCAGCCGTTGGCGTCGGCGCGGCCTTCGGTCACGCGGTAGGAGCGTTCCGACTCATAGGTGTAGCCGGCGCCGCCGCGGCGATCGTAGTAGGCGTCGTCATAGCCGCCATTGTCGTAGCCGCGGTCATAGTCGTTGTAGGCGCGGGGCGGGGGRGGCGGCGGCGGGGGAACCGCGCCGGGCGCGCAGGCGGCCGAGCTGCGGCCGATATTGCCGCCGACGACCGCGCCGAGCAGGCCGCCCAGCACAGCGCCTTCGGTCTTGGCGCCGCGACCCGCGACGCTGCTGCCGATGGCCGCGCCGATGCCGGCGCCGGCCAGGCCGCCGCCGGTGGTGCGGTTGGTCGTGCTGCGGCGGCAGGGGTCGTAGTAGTAGCCGTTACGGTCGTAGGCTCCGCCCTGATAGGCGCCCGAGCCGTAGGCCTGGGCCGAGGCGACGGTCGGAGCCGCGGCGCCGACAAGGGCCGCGCCGGCGACGAGGGCGCTGATGGCGGTCCGGATCATCATCGAGAAACTCTCCCTGAAAGCGGGCGTGACGATCGGGGGACCGTCCGTTGTCCGCACCATGCCAAGCCGTACCTGAACGGTCGTTGACCGGACCGTTCATCTTCGTTCACGCACCAGTTCGTTCACGCATGAGGGCGGCGAATGAGGTATGGACGCGCTCGAACTGGCTTCTTCGGCGTCGAACTTGGCGCGGAAGAGGCGAAATTGGGGCCACGCCTGCGGCGAGGCTTGAACGGATCGGAACCGGTGAAGGTTCCCGAAGGCGACTATCGAATGCGTGAACTGAAAATCGACGCCGTCGGCGGCCAGGGCGACGGCGTCGCCGCCGGTCCGGCCTTCGTGCCCCTGACCCTGCCGGGCGAGCGGATCACCGCCCGCATGGAGGGCCCGCGCGGCGAACTGGTCGAGATTCTCGAGGCCAGCCCCGAGCGCGTCGATCCGGCCTGCAAGCACTTCGGCCACTGCGGCGGCTGCGCCCTGCAGCACTGGGACATCGCGCCCTATCTGGATTGGAAGCGCGAGCAGGTGCGCCTTCAGCTGAAGCGCGAGCGCATCGAGGTCGAGATCCTGCCGACCTTCGCCTCGCCGCCGGCTTCGCGTCGCCGGGTGGCGCTGCACGCGCGCGGCGGCAAGGGCGGCGTGCGCCTGGGCTTCAAGGAGCGCCGCTCGTGGAACTTGGTGAAGATCGAGGAATGTCCGGTCGCCCACCCCAGGATCGTCGCGGCCCTGCCGGGCCTGGCGCGCCTGGCCCAGCCGTTCCTGGAGCACCCGAAGTCGGCCCCGACCCTGCACGTGACCCTGACCGGCACGGGCCTGGACATCGACGTCACCGGCGTTGAGCGCAAGAGCGGCGGGCTGTCGGCCGACGCCCGCGTGCAGGCGGCCATGACCGCCGGCGAGTTCGACTTCGCCCGCGTCACCCTGGCCGGCGAGACGCTGTACATGGCCCGCCAGCCGCTGGTGAAGCTGGGCCCGGCGATCGTGCCGCTGCCGGCCGGCTCGTTCCTGCAGGCCGTGCCCGCCGCCGAGCAGGCCATGGCCGACTTCACCCTGGCGCACGTGGCGGGGGCGGCCCGGGTGGCCGACCTCTTCAGCGGCGTCGGCACCTTCACCTTCCGCCTGGCGCAGGAGGCCTCGGTCTACGCCGCCGACTTCGCCGAGCCGGCCATCGCGGCCCTGAAGGCGGCTGTCGGCTCGGCGCCTGGTCTGAAGGCGATCGTCGCCGAGGCGCGCGACCTGACCCGTCGGCCGGTGCTGTCGACCGAGCTCGACAAGATGGACGCCGTGGTCTTCGACCCGCCGCGCGCGGGCGCGCTGGAGCAGACGGTCGAGATCGCCAAGTCCAAGGTCTCGCGGGTGGTCGGCGTGTCGTGCAATCCGACGACCTTCGCCCGCGACGCCGGCCTGCTGATCGACGCCGGCTTCAAGCTGGAGAAGGTGCTGCCGGTGGACCAGTTCCTCTGGTCGCCGCATATTGAGCTGGTCGGGGTCTTTTCGCGATGAGGCGAGGATGGGCCAAGCCAGTGGTCGGGACGATGGGGTAGGGGCGCGGCGGCGCGGGGCCTTCGCCCTCGACGCCGCCGCCCAGCGGGGCAAGGCCGCCGCCAAGGCGGCCTGGTGGACGGCCGCCGGAGGGCTGGCCAAGTTCATCACCCGCCCGACCGAGGGCAAGGCCGCGCCGCGCTTTTCCTCCGACGCGCCGCCGGTCTCGCAGGGGCGCCTGCGCCGGTCCTATCTGGCGGCTTTCGAGAAGGACGCCGCCGACGTCGCCGCCGGCCTCTATCCGCCGATGGAGGACGCGCCCACCCATCCGGCCGCCTCGATCCTCAAGGCCTGGGACTTCCTGGCCGACGCCCGCGAGGTCGACCTGCGCCGCCGGCGGGGCGATGGCGTCGAGGTGCGCGACGATCCGAAAAGCCAGGGCTATCCAGCCTATTACCGGCAGAACTTCCACTATCAGTCGGGCGGCTGGTTCACCGCCGCCAGCGCCCGCCGCTACGACGCCCAGGTCGAGGCGCTGTTCTCCGGCGCGGCCGGAGCGATGCGCCGGCGCGCCCTGTCGCTCCTGGCCCGGCACTGGCGGGGGCGCGACCAGCGCGACCTGCGCGCCGTCGACGTGGCCTGCGGCTCGGGCGCGTTCCTGCGCGATCTGGCGCAGGCCTTTCCGCGCGCGGCCCTGGCGGGCGTCGACCTGTCGCCGGCCTATCTGAACGAGGCCCGGTCGCGATCGGGGCGGGGCGTGGTGCAGGCCAACGCCGAACGCCTGCCGCTGGCCGACGGCAGCCTGGACGCGGCGACCTGCGTCTACCTGTTCCACGAACTGCCGCCGCGCGTGCGCCCCATCGTCGCCGCCGAGATCGCCCGGGTGCTGAGGCCCGGCGGCGTGCTGGCCTTCGCCGATTCCGTGCAGCCCAGCGACGAGCCGCAACTGGCCCGGATGCTGGAGGCGTTTCCGGCCTATTTTCACGAGCCGTTCTACGGCAGCTACGCGCAGACCGACCTGGTGGCGCTGTTCCAGACGGCGGGGCTGCGGGTGATCGGGTGCGACAAGGCGTTCCTGACCAAGGCGCTGCTGCTCGCCAAATGACCCCTCTCCCCTTGTGGGAGAGGGTGGCCTCGCGGCGCGAGGTCGGGTGAGGGGTCTCTCAGAACTGTCCGCGCGACCCCTCATCCGTCGGCTTCGCCGACACCTTCTCCCGCAAGGGGAGAAGGATCATTGTTGCTGACTCACCACCGCGAAACCCGCCCCCTGCGGGTCGGTCGCCATGTAGATCCAGCTGCCGCCGGGCACCTGGTGGACGTCCATCATCGTCGTGGCGCCGGCGGCCACGGCGCGGTCGCGGGCGGCCGAGGCGCTGTCGACCTGGGCGTAATAGTTCCAGAACGACACCGGCATGTCGGGCAGCCGGGTCATCATGCCGCCGATGTCGGGGCCGCCGGCCTCGTAGGCGAACAGCTGGTAGGTTCCCATCGGACCCATGTCGATGGCCTGGGTCTTCACCCAGCCGAACAGCTTGGAATAGAAGGAAAACGCTCCTTCCAGGTCGCCGGCCATCAGCTCGCGCCAGCCGAACGTGCCGGGCGCGCCGTCGGCCGGTTGCGGCGGGATCTCGTCCTGGGGAAACGGCTTGAACAGAGTGAAGACCGCGCCGTACGGGTCGGCGACGACCGAGAACCGCCCGACGCCGGGGATGTCGTCGGCGGGCATGAACACCGAACCGCCGGCCTCGACCACCTTGCCGACATAGGCGTCGACGTCGTCGACGAAGATGTAGCCGATCCAGCCGGGACGGGCGCCGTCCGGACAGCCGCCCTCGGGCGTGAACACGCCGCCGACCCCGGCCGCGCCAACGTTGAGGATCATGTACTTGGTCGGGCCGGGCATGCCGGAATCCGTCGGGGTCCAGCCCACGACCTTGGCGTAGAAGGCGCACGCGGCGTCCACGTCGGTGGTCATCAGTTCGTACCAGCCAAACCGCCCGTTGGTGTCGGACATCGCTCTCTCCCTATATTTCCGGCCCGGCTCGGGCCGCTTTCGACGCAAGGACGAACGGCGCCGACCCGTCCCGACAGGCGGCGCGTGATTTCTAGCCTGGCATGGTCTCGAAGAGCTCCAGGCCTTCCGGAAGCACCACCCAGGCCGGCTTGTCGCGCAGGAACAGGGCCATGGTCGGCGCGAACAGCGAGGCGTCGTCCAGAGAGCCGGCATAGATCGTGTGGCTGTCGTCGACCCCGACCTCGCCGCCGAAGACGAGGCCGCCGCAGACGGGGCAGGCGTTGCGCAGGGCCTCTCCGCCGCGGAAGGCCGGCGAGCGCACCTTCAGCGTCTCGCCGGTGATCGTCACCGCCGAGGCGGGAAAGCCCATGAACGGCACGAAGCCCGAGCCGGACGCCCTGCGGCAGTCGGAGCAGCAGCAATAACCCTGGTACAGGGGGCGGCCCGTCGCGCTCCAGCGCACCGCGCCGCACAGGCATCTGCCGGAGTAACGCTGTTCTCTCGTCATGGGCGGCATTGATGGGCCTTCCTGTGACAGGCGCAAGCGCGGAGGGGTCTTGTGCATCATTCAACTTTCAACGCCGTCATCCCGGCCGAAGCGAAGCGGAGAGCCGGGACCCAGGGGACTGGGCGCAGCGCTTGCACGAACCGCCAAAGCGACGGCCGGCGCAGTACGGCGGCCCCTGGGTCCCGGATAAGCGCTGCGCGCTTTCCGGGATGACGGTCGGTGAGAAGCTAGAACAAACTCAACTGATCCCCCGCCTTGGGCGGGACGCGGAACTGGGAGGTGTCGAGGCGGGGCAGAGGCCTGTCGAGTTCGAAGCGCTTGAGGGCGGCGTGGAAGCGCTGGTTCAGCACCTCGGCCACAGGGCCCTCGCCGGTCATGCGCTTGCCGAACTCGCTGTCATAGGCCGCGCCGCCGCGCATCTGGCGCACCAGCGACATCACCCGCTTGGCGCGGTCGGGGTGGTCCGAGGCCAGCCATTGCTCGAACAGGCCGTGGATCTCCATCGGCAGGCGGATGGCGACGTAGCCGGCCGCCACCGCCCCGGCCTCCTTGGCCCGCTCCAGCACCGCCTCCATCTCGTGGTCGTTCAGCGACGGGATCGCCGGGGCGAACATGACGATGGTCGGAACGCCGGCCTCGGCAAGCTGCCGCACAGCGTCCAGCCGGCGTTCGGGCGTGGCGGCCCTTGGCTCCATGCTGCGGGCCAGCTTGCGGTCCAGCGTGGTGATCGACACCGCGGCCCTGGCCAGGCCCGCGCGCCCCATCTCGCCCAGGATGTCGAGATCGCGGGTGATCAGGGCCGATTTGGTGATGATCGAGAACGGGTGGCGAAAACGGCTGAGCGTCTCCAGCACCCCGCGCGTGACGCGTAGGGAGCGCTCCTGCGGCTGGTAGGGATCGGTGTCGCCGCCGATGTGCACGCTGCCGACCTTGTAGGTCGGCTTGGAAAGTTCGCGGTCGAGCAGCTTGCCGGCCTCGGGCTTGAAGAACAGCTTGCTCTCGAAATCGAGCCCGGGCGAGAGGCCGAGATAGGCGTGSGYCGGSCGGGCGWAGCAGTAGATGCAGCCGTGCTCGCAGCCGCGATAGGGATTGATCGAGCGGTCGAAGCCGACGTCGGGGCTCTTGTTGCGGGCGATGACGGTCTTGGACTTCATGGCCAGCACGCTGGTGGTCAGCACCCTGGCGGCGTTGTCGTCTTCGGTCCAGCCGTCGTCGAAGGGCTGGGAGGTCAGGCTCTCGTAGCGGCCGGTCTCGTTGCTGCGCGCGCCGCGTCCGCGCAGGGCGGCGGTCCCTTGCTTGTAGGCGGTGTCGGTGAACGAGCGGCGGGTCTCCATGCGGGCATCCTACGCCCGCATGCGGAACATAACAAGAACGATGCTTGACGATCGGTCCGGCGAGGCTTCAAAGGCCTGTTCATGATTTCGGTGATCCTTCCCGCCGTCGCGCCCGTGCATGCGCTCGCCCAGCTCCTGGCCCAGCTGGTGCCGGCGGCCGTCGACGGCCTAGTCAAGGAGGTGGTGATCGCGGGCGCTTCCGAGCCGGGTCTGGAGGCCCTGATCGAGGACAGCGGTGCGCGGTTCGTGGCGGCCTCGGGCGAGCGGGGCGCATTGCTGGCGGCGGGTGCGTCGGTGGCGCGGGGCGACTGGATCCTGGCGCTGGATCCGGCGAGCGGCCTGCCGGAGGCCTGGCGCGGCCCGGTCGAGGCGCATCTGGCCGGCGGAGCCGGCGCGGCGGCGCTGCTGGTTCCGGCGGGCGGCTTCCTGGTGCGGCTGACGGCGGCGCCGGTGGGGCTGCTCGTGCGGCGGCTGGACTATGCGGCGGGCGCGGCTTTTGCCGGGAGCGCGCCGGAGAAGGCGTTGGCGGGGCGGCTGAGGGCGCGGCGGGTTTCTCTCTAATCCCTCTCCCCTTGCGGGAGAGGGTGGCCTCCGGAGGAGGTCGGGTGAGGGGTCTCTCAGAAGCTTGCGGAGAGGTCTTTCGACCCCTCATCCGTCGGCTATTGCCGACACCTTCTCCCGCAAGGGGAGAAGGGACGTTGCGGCGTCCCTGTAACCCGCGTTATCGAAAGCCATGTCGCTCGCCTACGCCTCCGCCGCCGCATCCGTGAAGTGGGTCGGCTGGCTGCGGCGCCGGATCCGCTCCAGCGAGCTTTGGCTGATCGCGGTGGCGACCCTGATCGGGGTGGCGGCCGGAACCTTCGCGGTCGTGCAGGCCCAGGTGGCGCACGGCCTGCAGATGCTGCTGTTCGAGATCGACATCAACGAGCGGCTCAGCGCTCAGACCCGCGTCGCGCCCTGGCGGCTGCTGGCCATTCCGGCCGGCGGGCTGCTGCTGGGCGGGATCACCTGGGCCTGGATGAAGTATCGCCCGCGCCCGGCCGTCGACCCCGTCGAGGCCAACGCTCTGCACGGCGGGCGGCTGTCGATGAAGGACAGCGCCTTCATCTGCGGCCAGACCATGCTGTCGAACGGAGTGGGGGCCTCGGTCGGGCTGGAGGCGGCCTACGCCCAGGCCGGGGCGGCCGCCGCCTCGTTCGCCGGCCAGCGGCTGAACCTGCGTCGGGCCGACATGCGCACCCTGGTGGGCGCCGGCGCCGGCGCGGCCATCGCCGCGGCCTTCGGCGCGCCGCTGACGGGCGCCTTCTACGCCTTCGAGATCGTCATCGGGGCCTACACGGTCGCCAACCTCGCCCCCGTGGCCGCCGCCGCCCTGGCCGCCGTGCTGGTGGCCGGCAAGCTGGGCGCGATCCCGTACCTGCTGAAGACCGACACCCAGGCGGTGCAGTCGTGGACCGACTACGGCCTCTACGCCCTGGTGGGGCTGGCCTGCGCGGCGCTGGGCATCGCCCTGATGCGCCTGGTGGCCAACGCCGAACGGCTGGTGACCCGCTCGCCGATCCCGCGCTGGCTGCGGCCGGCGATCGGCGGCGTGGGGCTGGCCGCGCTGGCGCTGATCACGCCCCAGACCCTGTCGGCCGGCCATGGGGCGCTGCACCTGAACCTGACCGCCGAGCTGCCGCTGAAGCTGCTTTTGATGCTGCTGGCCATGAAGGCCCTGGCCTCGGTGATCTCGCTGAGCTTCGGTTTCCGGGGCGGCCTGTTCTTCGCCTCGCTGTTCCTGGGCGCGCTGCTGGGTCAGGTGTTCTCGGCGATATCGCTGCTGATCCCCTGGTCGCCCACCCTGGATCCGACGGTGGCGGCGCTGGTCGGCATGGCCGCGCTGGGCGTGGCCGTGGTCGGCGGGCCCTTCACCATGTCGTTCCTGGTTCTGGAGGCGACAGGCGACTTCACGGTGGCGGCCGCGGCCCTGGTGGCCTCGATGATCGCCAGCGCCATGGTGCGCGAGACCTTCGGCTATTCGTTCTCGACCTGGCGGCTGCACCTGCGCGGCGAGACCATCCGCAGCGCCCACGACGTGTCGTGGATGCGGCCGTTGAGCGCCGGCCGGATGATGCGCAAGGACGTGCAGACCGTGCCGGCCGAGACCACCCTGGCCGAGTTTCGCCGTCGCTTCCCGCTGGGCTCGACCAAGCGGGTGATCATGCTGGACGCGGCGGGGCTCTATGCCGGGGTGATCCCGACGGCGAAGGCCTATGCCGAGGGCGGCGATGGAGAGAAGCCGGTCGCGGGCCTGGCCATCAACGCCGAGGCGGCGCTGAAGCCCGAGCAGTCGATCAAGGACGTCATGCGCGCCTTCGATCGCAGCGAGACCGACGAACTGGCGGTGATCGACGACAAGCGCAACGTTCT
Source organism: Caulobacter sp. 10L414 (assembly GCF_056395525.1). NCBI lineage: Bacteria > Pseudomonadati > Pseudomonadota > Alphaproteobacteria > Caulobacterales > Caulobacteraceae > Caulobacter > Caulobacter sp. 10L414. The sequence continues at coordinate 9,856 of NZ_JBFTJR010000043.1, read as the reverse complement.
GGGCGTGCTGTCGGAGGCCTACGCCACGCGCCGCTACGCCGAGGAACTGGAGAAGGCGCGGCGGGAACTGACGGGCGAGGCGGGGTGATATTCCCTCTCCCCCTTGCGGGAGAGGGTGGCCTCGCGGAGCGAGGTCGGGTGAGGGGTCTCTCAGAACTATGCGGAGAGGCCTTTCGACCCCTCATCCGTCAGCTTCGCTGACACCTTCTCCCGCAAGGGGAGAAGGGAGCTTTTACATATCCAGCCTGAAGTCGATCACCTTGGCGCCGCTGGCCACGGCGTCGAGGGTCTTGGTCTCGGCGCCCAGCAGGCGGCGGTAGGTCCAGTACGAGGCCATGACCTTTTCGACGTAGTTGCGGGTCTCGAGCGCCGGCAGGCTCTCGATCAGCAGCAGGCTGTCGCAGTCGGCGCCCAGCTGCTGCTGCACCTTCAAGAGGGTGCCCGGTCCGCCGTTGTAGGCGGCCACCGCGCGCAGCAGGTCGGGGCTCTGCAGCCCGCGGTCCATGAGCCAGGTGAAGTAGTCCTGGCCGACCCGCAGGTTGAAGGCCGGGTCGAACAGCGGGGTGTTGTCGGCCAGCAGCTTGTCGTCGCCGGCGGCGCGGGCGGCCGCGACGGGCATCAGCTGCATCAGGCCCACGGCGCCGGCGCCGGAGACGGCCATCGGGTCGAAGCGGCTTTCCTGGCGCACCAGGGCGTAGACCAGGGCCTTGTTGATCGTGAAGCCGCCCTTGGGCTCAAGCTCGGGCAGGGGATAGTCCTCGCCGCCGATCTTCTTGACCGGACGGCCGGCGTTGAACGGGGCGCGGGCGTTGAGCGCCAGGGTCAGGGCGCTCCAGTCGGCGCGGGCCTTGTCGTCGGCGGCCAGGGACAAGCCCGCCCGCAGCTCGGCGCCGGCCTCGTTCCAGCGGCCCAGCTGCGCCAGCGAGGCGGCGCGGCGGGCGCGGATGTCGCCGGCCAGCAGCTTGTTCAGCGACGCCGGATCGGGGCCGCTGTAGGACACGCGGGTGATCAGGGCGGCGATCGGATCGTCCGGATCGTTGGCGACGGCCAGGCCGGCCATCGACAGCTGGCGGGCGGCGATCATGCCGTAGAAGGTCTGCGGCGCCTGGGCGGCCTGGTTCAGCAGCACGCGCACGCCGTCGTTGTCGCCGGCCATGCCGGCCGAACGGGCGGCCCAGAAGGCGCCGGCGGCGCGCAGCCAGTCGTCCTGGCTCTGGTCGTGGGCGACCTGCTCGAAATAGGCGCGGGCGTCGGCGTAGGATTCCAGGCGGAACGAGGCCAGGCCCGCGATCCAGCGCTCGCCCGAGGCCTTGGCCAGCTTCAGCGCGCCCTTCACGTCGCCGGAATAGTAGGCTTCGCGGGCGGCGCGGCCCTTGTCGGCGGGACCTGCGGCGCGGCCGCCCTGGGCGACGTCGACGAACAGTTCGGGAGCCTTGGGCGCGGACGTGCGGGCCGGCTTGCGCTTCATGGCCAGGGCGTAGACGCGGTCGGCGCCGGCTTCGTCGCCGTAGAGCTTCAGCCAGCCGGTCAGGTCGTCATAGCTGGCGGTGTAGGCCGTCGGGTGCATCAGCCGCACCAGCGACAGCTTGCCGATCAGGCTGCGGTTGCGGGTGTTGGCGAAGGCGGCCTCGGCGGCGTCGAAGTCGCCGCGCTCGGCGGCGCCGAAGGCGGCCTGATAGAAGCGCAGGTCGCTGTCCGACAGCGGTTCCAGCCCCGCGGCCCTTGCCGCGGGCGCGGCGAGGTTAAGGCAAAGCGCGAGGGCCGAGACAACGGCCAGAGGGCGAGCGAAAAGCTGCAAATCGTATCCGCGCAAGCCTTTGAAAAGGCGGCGCGCGTCCCCGTTCCGACTGGTCAGCGGCTTGTTTAATGGGGCCGTTCGGGTCGATCAAGCCTTTCGGCCAGCATCAAGAGGTCCTGCCAGGCCTTCTTCTTGGCCGCCGGCTGGCGTAGCAGGAACGCCGGATGCAGGCTGGGCAAGGCCGGAACCTCGATCGCGCCGTCCTCGGAGCGCCATTCGAACCAGCGGCCGCGAAGCGAAAGAATGCCTTCTTCGCGCTTCAACATGCTCTTTGCGGAGGCGCCGCCGACCAGAAGGATCAGCTTGGGTTTAACCAGCGCGATCGCTCGCTCGACGAACGGCGCGCAGACGGCCTGCTCCTGGGGCGTGGGCGTGCGGTTGCCCGGCGGACGCCAGAAGACGGTGTTGGTGATGAAGGCCCGCTCTTGCAGGCCGGCGGCCTTGAGCATGCGGTCCAGAAGCTGGCCGGCGCGGCCGACGAAGGGTTGGCCGCGGGCGTCTTCCTCCGCGCCGGGGCCTTCGCCGACGACCATGACCGGTGCATCGCCCGGGCCGCGCGAGAACACGGCCTGCTTGGCGCCCTGCGTCTTCAGCGGGCAGCCGTCGAAGGCGGCGATAGCGGCGGCCAGGCTTTCGAGGTCGTTGCAGGCGGCGGCCAGTTCCCGGGCCTGGGCGGCGGCCGCGCCGATGTCGATCCCGCCGAAGGCGCCGGGGCGGGGCGGGGGAGCGGCGACCACCACCGGCTGCGGCTGGCTGCGGGCTCGCAGCAGGGCCGCGCCCTCGGCCAGGCGGTCGATCGGCTCGTCAGCGTAGCAGGCCTCGACGCCCGCATCGGCCCAGAAGGCCAGCAGGCTTTCGACGGCGCGCGGATCGACGGCGAGGCTCATGGAGTTTCTCTAGCGAGTATAATGGGCTGCGTCACCGATATGTCCGCGCTGCGGTGCAACAAAAACTATCCGGTTTTCCTTGACCGCCGTGGCGTCACGTTCGGATAAAGTCCGACTCAAACAGGAAGAAGGCAGGCTCCGCGCAGAGCCTGGGGCGGGAGAAGCCATGAGCGAAGTCCTCGAACGCGAGTCGATGGAATACGACGTCGTCATCGTCGGGGGCGGCCCGGCGGGTCTGTCGGCGGCCATCCGTCTCAAGCAGATGGCCGAGAAGGCCGGAACCGAAGTCAGCGTGGCCCTGGTGGAAAAGGGCTCGGAGGTCGGCGCGCACATCCTGTCGGGCGCGGTCATCGATCCCAAGGCGCTGAACGAGCTGATCCCCGACTGGAAGGAAAAGGGCGCGCCGCTCGAGACCCCGGTCACCAAGGACAAGTTCCTGATCCTGGGCCCGCAGGGCGAGGCCAGCCTGCCGATGTTCGCCCTGCCGCCGTTCATGCACAATCACGGCTGCTACATCGCCTCGCTGGGCAATGTCACCCGCTGGCTGGCCGCCCAGGCCGAAGAGCTGGGCGTCGAGATCTATCCGGGCTTCGCCGCCTCCGACATGGTGTGGCGCGAGGACGGCTCGCTGAAGGGCGTCGTGGTCGGCGTCGTCGGCATCGCCAAGGACGGCCATGAGAAGCCCGACTACCAGCCCGGCATGGAGCTGCACGGCAAGTACGTGTTCATCGCCGAGGGCGTGCGCGGCTCGCTGGCCAAGCAGCTGATCGCCAAGTTCGAGCTGGACGCCGGCAAGTCGCCGCAGAAGTACGGCATCGGCATCAAGGAGCTGTGGCAGATCCCGGCCGACAAGCACCAGCCGGGCCTGGCCCAGCACACCACCGGCTGGCCGCTGGACAACGCCACCGGCGGCGGCAGCTTCATGTACCACTTCGGGGACAACTACGTGTCCATCGGCTACGTGGTTCACCTGAACTACCAGAACCCCTGGCTGTCGCCGTTCGACGAGTTCCAGCGCTTCAAGCAGCACCCCTCGGTCAAGCCCTACCTGGAAGGCGGCAAGCGCATCGCCTACGGCGCGCGGGCCATCACCGAGGGCGGCTACCAGTCGATCCCGAAGCTGTCGTTCCCGGGCGGCGTGCTGATCGGCTGCTCGGCCGGGTTCGTGAACGTGCCGCGCATCAAGGGCAGCCACAACGCCATGAAGACCGGCATGCTGGCCGCCGAAGAGGCCTTCAAGGCCATCGCCGCCGGCCGCGAGGGCGACGCCCTGGTCGAGTACGAAGCCGCCTTCGAGAAGTCGTGGGTGGCCAAGGAGCTGAAGATCGTCCGCAACGCCAAGCCGCTGCTGGGCAAGCTGGGCACCTTCCTGGGCGGCGCGGCGGGCATGTTCGACATGTGGTGCACGCACCTCTTGGGCGGCTTCTCGTTCTTCGGCACGCTGAAGCACGAAAAGACCGACGCGGCCTCGACGGGCCTGGCCAAGGACTACAAGCCGATCGTCTATCCCAAGCCCGACGGCGTGATCAGCTTCGACAAGCTGTCGAGCGTGTTCCTGTCGGCCACCAACCACGAGGAAGACCAGCCGGCGCACCTGAAGCTGAAGGACCCGAGCGTTCCGATCGACGTCAACCTGCCCAAGTACGGCGAACCGGCGCGCCTCTACTGCCCGGCCGGCGTCTACGAGGTGCTGTACGACGAGCAGGGCGCCAACCCGAAGTTCCAGATCAACGCCCAGAACTGCGTTCACTGCAAAACCTGCGACATCAAGGATCCGTCGCAGAACATCGTCTGGACGACGCCCGAAGGCGGCGGCGGCCCGAACTATCCGAACATGTGATTTGAGAACCTCCCCCTCCTGGGGGAGGCGGCCAAAGGCCGGTGGGGGGACGTTTTCAGCTTCCGGTGGCCTTGGCCTGTTTGCTGGAGACACCCCCACCGATCGCTTCGCGATCACCTCCCCCACAGGGGGAGGTTCCTTTGCGGCGACTTGTGCCTCCACGCTTGCCCGAAACCCTGAAACCTAAGAGGGTGGCGGGATGATGCGTCTTCGAGTCCTCCTGTCCCTGGCGTCCACCGCCGTGCTGGCCGCCTGCGCCACGTCCGAGCCTGCGCTGCGCGGGTCGCAGGAGGGGTGGAGCAGCGCACCCTGGAACGGCCGCTCGGCCTATGGCCAGTTCCTGGCCGGCCAGGCGGCGCTGGAGGACGGCCGCAGCGATCAGGCCGCCGCCTATTTCCAGGCCGCCCGCAATCTGGGCGAGGACCCGGGCCTGCTGGGCGAGCGGGCCTTCACCGCCTCTCTGCTGGCCGGCGAGGTGTCGCGCGCGGCCGAGCTTGCGCCGCGAGGCGAGGGCGGTACCGAAGGCGTGCGGCGCCTGGGCATGCTGACCATGGCCGTCGACGCCCTGGCGCGCGGCAAGGCCAAGGACGCGCAAGGCCTGCTGGCCGATCCGGCCCTGGGTTTCCCCCACCGCCCGGCCGTGGCCCTGCTGACGCCGTGGGTGGCCCAGGCCGCCGGCGATGCGACGGCCGCCCAGACCCTGCCCGAGCTGCGCAACGACCGGCTCGTACAGTATTTCGGCCAGCTCGGCCGCGCCGAGATCCTGGAGCGGGCCGGCAAGCACGCCGAGGCCGAGGCCGACTACAAGGCGCTGATGGAGGTGGCGACCGTCCGGCCGATGTTCGCCATCGACTACGGCGCGTTCCTCGAACGCCGCAAGCGCCGCGACGAGGCCGTGGCGCTTTATGATTCCATCCTGGCCCAGGCCCCCAACGATATCGCGCTGCTGGACGCGCGCGCCCGCGCCGTGGCCCGCAAGACCCCGCCGGCGCTGGTCACCGGCCGCCAGGGCGCGGCCAACGCCCTGGTCGCCTGCGCCGCGGTGTTCACCAGCGAGCGCCAGAGCCAGTTCGCCCTGGCCTATCTGCGTCTGGCCCTGCACCTGGATCCCAAGCGCGAGGACGCCCTGCTGATGGTCGGCGACCTGCTCGACCAGGGCGGCGACGTCGACGGCGCCCGCGCGGCCTACGCCAAGATCCCGACCGGCTCGGCCCGCTACGCCTCGGCTCAGGGCAAGATCGCCTGGACGCTGCAGAACGCCGGCGACAAGGACAAGGCCATCGCTGTGGCCGAAGCCGCCGCCAAGGCGCCTGACGCCGGCCGCTCGGCCCAGCTGGTCTATGCCGACCTGCTGCGGGCCAACGACCGCTGGGCCGAGGCCGTGGCCGTGATCGACCCGCTGGTCGAGGCCGAGAAGGACCAGCCCGACTGGCGCCTGCTCTACATGCGCGGCGTGTCGCTGGAACGCGCCGGCCGCTGGCCCGACGCCGAGCGCGACCTGGAGAAGGCCCTGGAGCTCAATCCGAACGAGCCCGAACTGCTGAACTACCTCGGCTATTCGTGGATCGACCGCAACGAGCGCCTGCCCGAAGCGCTTTCGATGGTGCAGAGGGCCGTGAAGGCCAATCCGCAGTCGGGTGCCATGCTCGACTCGCTGGGCTGGGCCTATCACCGCCTGGGCGACGACAAGGCCGCGGTCGAGCTGCTGGAACAGGCGATCGAGATCGAGCCGGGCGATCCGGACATCAACGACCACCTGGGCGACGTCTACTGGCGCCTGGGCCGCAAGACCGAGGCCCAGTTCCAGTGGCGGCGGGTGCTGAGCCTGGAGCCCACCGACGAGCAGAAGGCGGCGGCCGAGGCCAAGCTGAAGGACGGCCTGGGCTCGAAGGGGCCGGCCAAGGCTCCGGCCGTGGCCAACGGCGCCAACGCGCTGTAGGTCTTACGGCGCAAGCCCAAGCTTCTCGGATTTCGTCGATGCGCCGTTCCGCCTTCGCCCCGGCCAAGGTCAACCTGTTCCTGCACGTCGGCGGTCCGGACGCCGAGGGCTATCACCCGCTGTCGAGCCTGATGGTGTTCGCCGACGTCGGCGACACCGTCTCGATCCAGCCGGCCGACGCGCCTAGCTTCGAGGCCACCGGCCGCTTCGGTCGCGACATTCCCGTCGACGACGGCAACCTTGTCGTGCGCGCGGCCAAGGGCCTGCACGCGGCCGTCGGCGGGCCGGCGCCGCCGGTGCGGCTTCTGCTCGACAAGGCGCTGCCGATCGCGGCCGGCCTGGGCGGCGGCTCCAGCGACGCCGGCGCGGCCCTGCGCCTGCTGCGCGAGGCGCTGGGCTACGATCTGTCGGACGCCGAACTGGAGGCCGTGGCGGGCGCGCTGGGCGCCGACGGCGTGCCGTGCCTGTGGGGCGCGCCGGTGCTGGCGCAGGGCAGGGGAGAGCGGCTGTCGCCGGCGCCCGTGCTGCCCGGCCTGCACGCGGTGCTGGTCAATCCGCTGGTCCCGTCGCCGACCGGCGCGGTCTATCGCGCCTACGACGCCGCCGTCGATCCGCGGGGCGAGGCGCCGCCGCCTGCGCCCGACGCCTTCGAGAGCGTCGAGGAGGTCTGCGCCTGGCTGTCGGCGGTCACCCGCAACGACCTGGAGGCGCCGGCCGTGGCTCTGGAGCCGCGTATCGGCGAGGTGCTGGACCTGCTGGCCGGCGAGCCCGAGACGCTGCTGGCGCGGATGTCGGGCTCGGGCGCGACGTGTTTCGCGCTCTGTGCGAGCGACATCGAGGCCGAGGGCCTGGCCGAGCGCGTCGAGACGATGCGGTCCGACTGGTGGGTGAAGCGGTGCCGGTTGGGCGGTCCGTTCTCGGAGTAGTTTCGAACTTTGATCGTCATCCCGGGCGGAGAGCCGCGGAGCGGTTCGCAGACCCGGGACCCAGGGGCCACTGCAGTGCGCCTGCCCCTGGGTCCCGGCTCTCCGCTACGCTGCGGCCGGGATGACGAGGGATTTGGGATTTGTAGCCCTGGCGAGGCAGGCACGGTTGCGCTTAGTCTTTGGGGCTCGCGCCAAGGAGCATCATATGGACCGTCGCCTGTTCCTCGCCGCCGCGGCTGCGGCCGCCGCCGCCGCCGCCGCCACTTCGGCGCACGCCCAGGAAGCGGCTTCCGCGGCTCAGCCCGCCGCGCCGCCCCAGCCCGTGGCCAAGCCGCCGACCCGGGTCGCCGTCGAGACGCCGCTGGGCAGGATCGTCATCGAGCTGCACACCAAGCAAGCGCCGATCACCACGGCCAACTTCCTGCGCTATGTCGACCAGAAGCGCTATGACGGCGCGACCTTCTTCCGGGCCTCGCGGGCGCCCGGCGCGCCGGAGTACGGCCTGATCCAGGGCGGGGTGCAGGGCGATCCCAAGCGCGTGCTGCCGCCCATCGCCCACGAGCCGACGACCAAGACCGGGCTCAAGCACGTCTCCGGCACGGTTTCGATCGCCCGCAACGCGCCGGGCACGGCCACCTCGGACTTCTTCATCCTGATCGGCGACGCGCCGGGCCTGGACGCCGATCCTGCCGCCTCGGGCGACAATCAGGGCTTCGCCGCCTTCGGCACGGTCGTGGAGGGCATGGACGTGGCCCAGAAGATCCTGGCCCTGCCCACGCCGGGCAAGGCGATCAATCCGGTGATGAAGGGCCAGATCATCGACCCGCCGCTGAAGATCATCTCGGCCAGGCGGGTTCCGTAGCGGGGAGTGAAAACCTCATTCTTCGACAAGCTCAGGAAGAGGTTTTCAGGTCAGGCGCGGCATTGAATTGATCCTCATCCTGAGCCTGTCGAAGGACGAGGATCACTCACAGACCCGGCAAAGAAAAAGGGCGCGGAGGCCGAAGCTTCCGCGCCCTTCTTTTGGACCGCCTTCAGCGGAGCCCGAAGGCTCAGCTGTGGTAGGCGCGTTCCCCGTGTTCGGAGATGTCCAGGCCTTCTTCTTCGGCGTCCGGCGAGGCGCGCAGGCCGATCACCAGCTTGATGATGAAGAAGACGATGGCCGAGGCGATGGCCGACCACACGACGGTCAGGCCGACGCCCTTCAGTTGGGCGACCACCTGGGTGACCAGGTCGTAGGCGGCCGTGTCGCAGGTCGAGATGTCGCCGTCCTTGGCGCAGGACATGTAGTCGACGACGCCGGCGCCGCCCCAGGCGGGGTTGACCACCAGGCCGGTGCCGATGGCGCCGACGATGCCGCCGATGCCGTGGATGCCGAAGGCGTCCAGGCTGTCGTCGTACTTCAGGGCGTTCTTCACGGCCGAGCAGAAGATGATGCAGATCGGCGAGACGACGAGGCCCAGGATGATCGCGCCCATCGGGCCGGCGAAGCCGGCGGCCGGGGTGATGGCCACCAGGCCAGCCACGATGCCCGAAGCCAGGCCCAGGGCCGACGGCTTCTTGCGCGTGATCCACTCGACGATGATCCACGACAGACCAGCGGCGGCGGTGGCGGCGAAGGTGTTGACCATGGCCAGCGAGGCGTAGGCGTTCGACTCGAGGTTCGAGCCGGCGTTGAAGCCGAACCAGCCCACCCACAGCAGGCCAGCGCCCACCAGGGTCAGGGTCAGCGAGTGCGGGGGCATCGGCTCCTTGCCGTAGCCTTGGCGCTTGCCGAGGATCAGGGCGCCGACCAGGGCGGCGATACCGGCGTTGATGTGGACCACGGTGCCGCCGGCGAAGTCGAGGGCGCCGAAGCTCCAGATCTTGCCAGCCTTGACCACGCCTTCAGGATCGAGGGCGATGGCGTTCGGGCCCGGCCACCACCAGACCATGTGGGCCATCGGGTAGTACGAGAGCAGCGGCCACAGGACGGCGAAGGCGACGATGGCCGAGAACTTCATGCGTTCGACCAGCGAGCCGACCACCAGAGCCGCGGTGATGGCGGCGAAGGTCGACTGGAAGGCGATGAAGGTCAGTTCCGGGATCACGATGCCGGTCGAGAAGGTGGCCACCGTGGTTGACGGCGTCACGTCCTTCAGGAACAGACGGCCCAGACCGCCGACATAGCTGTCCCAGGCGCCGCCGTCGGTGAAGGCGAAGCTGTAGCCCCACAGGAACCAGGCGACGAAGCCGATCAGGGCGACGGTCGAGACCTGCATCATGACCGACAGCATGTTCTTGGAGCGGACCAGGCCGCCGTAGAACAGGGCCAGGCCCGGCAGGATCATCAGGAGCACGAGCAGCGCCGAGGTCAGCATCCAGGCGTTGTCGCCCTTGTCCTGCTTGTCGACGATGGTCGGAGCGGCGGCCGGGGCCGGAGCAGCGGCGGGAGCGGCTGCGGCGGGCGCCGGCGCGGCCTCGGCG